>CAILOT010000153.1:0-14712 GCA_903835965.1 uncultured Opitutia bacterium | reverse complement strand
GGTTAGGTAGGGCTGACCACCCTTGGTCAGCCGCGGTTGAGCGAGGGCGCTCAACCCTCCCCAGGCGCTGCCCCTTATTTGCCGGTATAGACTGCTTCCGTCGCCTTCCAGGCGGCGTCGACGGCAGGTTTCAGCACTCCGGCGATGGCTTTGTAGCCGTCGACATCGGGATGAAGATTGTCCTTTAGGTAGTGCCCAGGCTTGCCTTCGCCGTTAGGCAGATTGAGGGCCGGATTGATGTCCACATACCAAAGGTTCTTTTCTTCCCGACATAATTTCTCGAGCTGACGGTTATAGTCGTCCAAGAGATCCCACTTGGCCTTGCGGGAAGGAGCGCGGGTGGTGGCGATGAAGACGAAGGCGCAATCGGGATTCTCTTTGCGGACACGTGCAAGGTATGCTCGGATGCGAGCGATAGGTGCGGCCGGCTCATCGCCGGCGTTTACGTCGTTGCCGCCGCATTGAAAGACGACGACGCGCGGGTGATAGGGCAGCGTGATGCGATCCATGTAGCCGAGGACTTCGGTGGTATACGAACCGCCGAAGCCGCGGTTGATTACCGGGTAAGGTTTCATCTCCTCGGCGACGTTCTTCCACAGGCGCAGGGTGCTGGCGCCGGAGAAGAGGAGGGCATGCTGCGGCGGAGGATTAGCCTTATCGGCTGCTTCGAAGGCGGCGATATCCTTGGCCATGCGCAGCGGTTGCTGGGCGAGCGGGATATGCGGTTTGGTCGCGTCAGCCGCGAGCGCGGTGAGGGCGAATAAGCAGGAGAGCCAGAGAGAGGGTTGCATGGGGTAGGAGTTATTTGGAGAAAGCCGGAGCGGTCTGTTGCCAGGCCTGAGCGACGGCGGGTAGCAGCAATTTCGCGATGGCCTTGTAGCCTTGTTCGCTCGGGTGCAGGTTGTCTTTGACGTAGGCGCCTTCGCGGGGTTCACCGTCGGGCAGATTGAGAGCCGGGTTGATATCCAGGAAGGTGACGCCTTTTTCCGTCTGGGCGATTTTCTGGAATTCGGCATCCGTCTTTTTCATTTCATCCCAGAAGGCTCGCCGTGACGGCGCGTGGGTGATCGAAAGCAAGATTATCACGCAGTCAGGGTTTTCGGCTCGCACTCGGCTCCAGTAGGTGCGGACGCGTCCGGCCACCTCGGCCGCCGTGGCTTTGTCATAATTCAAATCATTGCTGCCGCAGTGGTAAGCGATGACCCGGGGGTGATAGGGTAGGGTGATCCGATCCATGTAATGAAGGACGTCGGTGGTCTTTGAACTGCCAAAGCCGCGGTTGATTGCTGGGTAGGCCTTGAAGACTTCTAAGGCGTCGGTCCAGCGGCGGAAGGTGCTCGCGCCCGTCAGCAGGAGCCCGTGTTGCGGAGGAGGATTGGCTTTGTCTAGGGCCTCAAAGGCCAAGATGTCTTTGTCGAAGCGGGTCGGGCTATCGCTCGCGGCGCTGGTCGCGGGCGCGTCCTTGGCGGCATGACCAACGACGGTGCAAAGAAGAACGAGCCAGAGGATAGGGCGCATGGCAGGGCAGTGGGGTGGGGTGCAAAATTAATGGAGCCCGACCGCGGGAGGGCAAGCGGACACATCGTCCGCCTGTCCTCTTGCCAACCGCCCTCGGTCAGCTTTCTTTCTCAGGCATGCCGATCGTTCCTGGACTCCGTGGCCCTTATGAAGCCGTACGCGGTATGGTTTACCTGCCTCGCCTAATCGATAAACTGCGCCTGCATGCCCGCGGCCAATTGCACACGGATTTCGTCAATAATCTTGGCAAGGCTTTCGATGACCGATGCTGCCAATATTTAGGGGTCAAGTATGACGAGTTGCGTGAATGGGTGCTCGGTCAGCCGGAAGTGACGGATGAGCAAGTCTGCGTCTGGGCCGAGGCCAGAGGCCGAAAGCTTACGCCGAATGACATCGAAATCTGGAACGGCTTCATGACGAAGCGTGGCTGGCGCGATGAAGCGAATGAGGTACTCGTCCGCCGGCTGAAGGAGAACGGACTTACCGGGGAGGCAGGAATTGAGACGATGTTCGATTACATCGAAGTCGACGAAGGACGCCCGGCCCGAAATAAGGCCCTCTGAGCGGCTTCGGTTGGTGGTTGAGTTCGGTCCGAGGCTTCTCTTATTTTAGTTACTAGACAGGTCCGGCTTAACCTACGTCCCTTCCCGTGCCCCTTTCGCTTCCATTCTTCCGCCGGCCCTTATTGCTACGGGGTAAAAATGAAAGGATCGGCCGATGCTGATGGATTGTTTTGCCCAGGCTTCGGTCTTGGCGATCAAGGCGGGCAAGGGGCCGAACGCCGCGAATAACTTCGCGGCCGCGATCCTCGCCTTCCGTCATGGAGGTTGGATCGTCTCGTTGATCGGCGCGGCGGCGATGGTCGGCCGGTTGCTCATCGATGAGGCGGCGACGGCGCACTGGGTGCGTTCGCTCAAGCATATCTTGGCGGCCGCCATCTTCTCGATCATCGCTTTTTTCGTCACTTTCCAGTGGGAACTCTCGGCCATCAACAAGGCGATCATCCAAGGCCTCACGGGAGCGCTTTCGCCCGAACTTGTGGACTGGATGACCTTCACCATCCAGCAGAAGCTGGGGATGAACAAGAAGGCCCGGCGTAAGCCTTCCCGGCGCAAACGTTCGTCGGGCCGGAAGCGCTCCACCCCTAAAAAGAAGTCTGCGGCCACCGCGCTGCCTTCCGTCCGCCCGCGTCGCCGCCCGCGCACACCCTGATTTACATACACAAACTATCAAAAATATGAGCAAAATACGATTATCGCGCCGACCCCTCAAGGGTGGCCTCGTTCAAGCAGAAGTCGGCATCGTCGGCATGGTCGTGGTGACCTTGCTGGTTTCCCTCGCGGGTCTTTGGTTCAGTCATGAGCTGAAAGACACCACCGAGAAAGTACGCAATGCCACCGCCGGCATCCAAAGCTCCGTCGAAGCCTATAAGAAGGCCATGAAATCCACGGCCACGATGACGGTCCTTATCGGTCCGGGAGATACGCTGAAATCGGATAATAAGAAGGTCGAAGAAGCGGACCAGAATGCGACGGCCTCGCTGAATAAGGCCGAGACCGATACGCGCGAATGCCTTACGTTGCTGGATACGGTCTTACGTCTGTTGGCGACTTACGAGACGACCACGGTGACGTTCGCGGGCTGTTCGCTGATCTTCGCCCTCTTCGTGATCATCAGGCAGTTTAAACTCTGAAGTTTTTTATCGGTAGCTCTTGCCGGCTCAGGCGAAATGGCCGAAGCCACGAACCGCGAGCGGTTGCCCGCTGGCGATATCATAGGCCAACCCTTCGCCCGTCTCGATGCTTCCCACTCGGGTGATGCCGGTGGTTTTGAAGGTCTGTTTGAAGTCGCGTTCTAATAAATCCGCACGGTCCGCGCTGACGGTGAAGAGCAGTTCATAATCTTCACCATCTTGCAGGGCGTGTTCTGACGCGGGTCGGCCATCGGCGCGCGCGAGGGCGAAGGCGGCATCCGCAACGGGCAAGGCTGACAGCTCAAGGCGGGCGTTGCGATGCGAGCCAAGCAGCCCGGGCAAGTCTTTCGCCAGCCCGTCGGAGAGATCCGTGCAGGCCGTGACTTCGCCGCGTCCGCAAAGCCATTCGCCTTCCGCGAGGCGAGGTTTGAAGTCGAGGTGCTTGCCGTAAATCGAACCCCCGAGCTGGCCGGTGACAAAAAGGATATCGCCCGGCTGGCTGGTCCGCCGGGTCAGGACGCGGTGGGAGAAGCCTTGGACGGCGAGCGTCGCCGCAAAAGAGCCAGGTGCGGCGCGACAAACATCGCCGCCGACCACCGTGAGTCCGGCTTGGGCGGCGGCCCGTCCGGCGCCATGGGCGAAATCAACCAACCACGCCGCATCTACGTCGGGCCCGATCAGAAGGGAAAGCAGACTGTCGGAGGGGGTGGCTCCGGCGGCGGCCAAGTCGCTCAGATTACGATTCACTAATTTAGCTCCCGCGCGCATGCCGCTGCAGGAAAGATCAAAGTGCCTCCCAAGTAGGACCGAGTCTACGGTGCTGACCCGATAAATCCTTCCACCGGAGGCTGGAAAAATCGCGCAATCACCCCCGGGGCCGGCCGGGAAGGGCGGGCAAACTTCAGCCAGGGCCGCGACGACGCGCCGGATAATTTCTTCCTCGGTCAACATCGCCACACTGTGCGCGGCATGAGAGGTCAGGGCGCCCATGGATCAGAATCTGGTCGAAGCCGTGGGGGCGAGCAAGAGCCAGAAAAAGTTATGGGCGTTAAAAGCCGCGTGGACGCCCATGCAGGTGAAGAGGCCGAAGCGGTCCCGGACGATGCAAAGGAAGCACCCGAAGGCGAAAAGCGGCAAGAAAGCCGAAGCGCTGCCGTGCACGATGCTGAAGAGCAGGCCCGTCACGACGATGGCATAGCCGCGTGGCAGCCAACCTTTGAGCGAATTATAAAGCGTGCCGCGAAAAGCCAGTTCCTCGACGACGGGCGCACCGATGGCGATGGCGAGGAAGATCGCCCACAGTTGCCAGGCCGGGCCGTTCCATTTGGCGAGAGTTTCGACGAGTTGCTGCGGTTCTTCGGGAAGTACCTGGCCCTGCAGGCTGCAGAACCAATAAAAAGCTTTCCAGGTTAAGGTAGCCAAAACGGCCAAGCCGACGACGGAGAGGAAGGAGCCTAGCCAGTTGCGGAGCGTACAAGCACTCCAGGTGAACCGCAGTTCACTTTTGAGATTTGAAAAGACCGCCGGCAAGGGTTCGCCTTCGAGGACGGCCGAGGGGGCCCATGCCACCGTGCCTCGGGTGACGTTACCTAAGAATAACAAAGTGCCGACACCGACCATTTGGCCGAGGAACTGGGCTAACATTTGATGCCCGAGGCCGGCCCCGTTGGATTTGATAAAGAGGCTGGTGAAAAGATTTGCCGAGGAATAAACCGCGAAAAAGAAAAGCCCGAGCGATAAGAAACTTAGGGCCGTGGCGCTCAGTCCGCGGAGTCGCACCGGATGATCGACGCCTGGGAGCGCGTAGCCACGCGTCAGCGTAAAGAGGCCGACGCCGCTGAGGACGAGGCTCCATCCGACAAAAATCCAATCGGCGAGACCGAAGCCAGCGAAAGTCGCTTGAAGCTCGGCGGGCATGTTAAGCGGTGCCGCTGACTAAGCGACCGCCGACATAGGTTGAACGGATCCGGCTCGTAAACGTGCGTTCAGCTAGAGGATTATTCCCCCCTTTGGATTGTTGGGCGGCAATCGAGGTTGTCCATCGGGTCTTTGGATCGATCAAGACCAAGTCGGCTTCGGCTCCAGTACGTAGGGTGCCGGCATTTAAGCCGAGCACGCGGGCTGGACCTGAAGTGAGACGTGCGAGAAGCAGGGCCAAGTCTGCATGGCCGCCGGCGACAATGGCTTCGTAGGCGGCCGCGAAAGTGGTTTCCAAGGTGGCCGCACCGAAGGGGGCTTGGTCAAATTCACAATCTTTCTCGGTCGCCGTGCACGGCGAGTGGTCGGAGCAGATCGCATCGATGGTGCCGTCGACGAGCGCGGCGATCAGGGCCAGCCGGTCGGACTCTTCGCGTAAGGGCGGATTGAGTTTTAGATGGGTGTCGTATTGGGCTAAGGCTCCGTCGGTCAGTAGCAGATTTAAGGCAGAAACTTCGGCGGTGATGGAGAGTCCGCGAGCCTTCGCGCGGCGGACGATTTCGGCGGAACCGCCGGAGGAAAGGTGCTGCAGGTGGATGCGAGCCTTGGTGAGTTCGGCAAGCAGGCAGTCGCTCGAGACCACGATTTCTTCGGCAGCGCGGGGTAGGCCGCGGAGGCCGAGGCGGAGAGACCAAGCGCCTTCGTGCATCTGGCCGCCTTCGGTCATGCTGCTGTCTTGGCAATGGTCGAGGACGACCAGGTCGAACATCGCAGCGTATTCCAGGGCGCGACGCATGATCTCGTTGTTCTGCACGCCCGAAGTCGTGTCGGTGACGGCGACCACGCCGGCCTTCTTCATCGTGCCGAGAGGGGCCAGGGCCTTGCCTTCATGGCCTTTGGTGAGGGTGCCCGTCGGGAGCACGCGTACCGCGGCGTCGCGCGCGCAGATTTCGCGGAGAAGTTGGATCGTGCCGATATTATCGGCGGCCGGTAAGCAGTCGGGCATCGTGACCACGGTGGTAAAACCGCCGGCGGCGGCCGCGCGGGTGCCGCTGCGGATCGTCTCGCGGGCCGTGCGGCCTGGTTCGCCGAGGCGGCAGTTCAGGTCAACGAAGCCCGGGGCGACGACGAGTCCCTGTCCATCGATGACGCGGGCCTTGGCCTGGTCGGCGGCGGAGAGATGGTCGACGAACTTGCCGTCGAGGGCGAAGACATCGCCCTTGGCTTCATCGCGCTTGGCGGAGGGATCGATCACGCGGGCGCCGCGAATCCAGAGGGGAGAGTTGTCGGCGGGATTCATCGGCTGATGGCTCCGGTGCAGAGGTGAAGGACGGCCATGCGAACCGCGACACCGTTGCGCACTTGTTCAAGGATGACCGAGCGCGGTCCGTCGGCGACTTCGCTTTCGACTTCGACGCCGCGGTTGATGGGGCCCGGGTGCATCACAATCGCCTCGGGTTTGAGCCAGGCGGCGCGTTCGGCGTTGAGGCCGAATTGCGAGGTGTATTCGCCGAGCGAGGGGAAGTGGGTCGTTGTCTGGCGCTCGTGTTGGATGCGCAGGAGCATCACCGCATCGCAATCCTTCAAGGCTTCCTTCAGGTCATGGACGATGCGGACTTGCGGGAAGGCTTCCTTGAGCGAGGCTGGGACGAGCGTCGCGGGACCCGCGAGCGTGACCTGTGCGCCGAGCTTCGAGAGGCAGAGGATGTTGGAGCGGGCGACGCGGCTGAAGAGGATGTCGCCGAGGATCGTGACCTTGAGGCCTTCGACTTTGCCGAAGCGCTGGCGGAGCGTGAAGGCGTCGAGCAGGGCCTGTGTCGGGTGTTCGTGGGCGCCGTCGCCGGCGTTGATCACCGAGATGTCGAGGACCTTGCCTAAGTAGCGTGCCGATCCGGCGGAGGAATGGCGCATCACGATGGCATCGACGCCCATCGCGCGGATGTTCATCGCCGTGTCGCGGAGCGTTTCGCCTTTGACCAGCGAGGAGGCCGTCGTGTTGATTGAGACCACTTCTGCGCCGAGTTTTTTGGCCGAGATTTCGAAAGCCGTGCGCGTGCGCGTGCTGGGTTCGAGGAAGAGATTGACGACCGTGCGCCCGCGCATGAGGTCGAGCCCTTTACCCGGGGCGAGGGCGGGAAGGAAGCCGTCTGCTTGCTGGAAGAGAAATTCGATTTCAGCTCGAGATAGCTCTTCGATGCCAGTGAGGTCTTTTTTCGTCCAGGATGCTTGTTGAGCCATGCGGTAGGTTCCGGTGGCCCCAACGAAGGTTAGGACCATTGGGAAAGTGCGGATGAAAGGCCCTTGGTCAAGGGATTAGAGGATAGCGAAGGGGTAGGGGTGGGGGCAGGGGCAGGGGTAGGAGATGGCAAAAGACATGCAGCCCCTTATTTTGTTTAACTACCCCGACCCCTATCCCTACCCCTGAACTTACTTCGCCAGCAGCTCTCGCACCTTGGCGCCCACCGCGGCCGCGGCTTCGCCCCGCTTGTCCTTATGGGTCGCGATCACGTTAACCAAGGCGCTGCCGACGACGACCCCGTCGGCGACCTTGGCGATCGCTTGGACATGGGCGGCGGTCGAGACACCGAAGCCCACGCAGACCGGCAGCGTCGTGTGCTTCTTGATTTCCTGGACGGCGGCGGAAAGGTTCGAGGCCAGTTCGGAGCGCTCGCCGGTCACGCCTTCGCGTGAGACGTAATAAATAAAACCCGAAGCATGCTTGGCGATCAAAGCCACGCGGGCGGGCGGGGTGGTCGGCGCCACGATGAAGATATTAGCGAGGCCGTGCTGCTTGCTGGCGGCGATGAGGTCGCCGGCTTCTTCGGGAGGGCAATCGAGGACGAGCAGGCCATCGGCTCCGGCTTCGCGGACCTTGCGGCAATAGCTTTCGACCCCAAAGGAGAAGAGCAGGTTATAATAACAATAGAGCACGATGGGCTTATCGGTCCCGGCGCGAGTGGCGCGGATGATGTCCAGCAGGCCGTCGTAAGTCATGCCGGCTTCGAGCGCGCGCTGCGAGGCCAGCTGATTCGTCAGACCGTCGGCGAGCGGATCGGAGAAGGGGATACCGACTTCGAGGATGTCGGCGCCGTTCTGGGCGAGGGCGAGCAGGATTTGTTTCGACGTGGCGGCGTCGGGATCGCCCGCGCAGACGTAACTGACGAAGGCCGGACGGCCTTCGGTTTTGCAGCGGGCAAAGGTCTGAGCGATTCGATCCATGCCAGGTGAAGAAAGTCGGCTTTAGTGGGAAGCGCAAGGCGACACTCGTTCGTCCGGCTAACTTCGGCTTTGCAGGCCTGTCGGGTGCAGGTAAGTTAGGCCCATGAGCCTCCAATTGATTCTGAAATTCTTTCTTTCGGCCGCGGTGATCACGGGCGCCTCGGAGTTGGCCAAAAGAAACATATCATTAGGGGCGATGCTCTGCGCGCTGCCGTTGACGAGCCTCTTGGTGATGATCTGGACGTGGGTGGATACGGGTGATCAGGCCAAAGTCATCGCGCTTAATTGGTCCATCTTAGCCTATACCATTCCTTCGTTTGTTCTCTTTATTGCCTTCCCGCTCTTATTGAGGGCTTCCTTGGGGTTCTGGCCCGCTTTGGTTTTGGCCTGCCTGATCACCGCCGGGACCTATCGGCTGTGCCAACCGCTCTTGGATAAAGCCGGTGCCTGATTTTCCCATTTGCCATTTGGTCGGACAGCGGCACGTTGCGGGTGTCGGCCCAAGTGGTGGAATGGTATACACATCAGACTTAAAATCTGCCGCCGAAAGGCTTACCGGTTCGAGTCCGGTCTTGGGTACGACGACTTTGGTCAACTTAAGTTATTCAATTTCAGTTACTTACATAAGTTTACAAAGGGTTTTTATACACATGTAAAAGATGTTTAAATATGAGCATATCAGTCTCCGTCAGCAGTTAAACTGTGCCTAAACCGTTCCATGAAATCTAGTAGGTCGCGATGGCGTTCTGCCTGTGTCCATTGGTTAATGCGCATGATCGGTTTCGTAAGCCTAGATCAGTGAACAGTGTCCTCTCTGGCATGCTTGTTTGAATGCGTTTTGGACGACGGTCACACCCCTGTAAACAGAATAGGGCTACACCCCAGGTGGGGGAGGGGGTCTTTTGGTTCCTTTACCCCTCCGCTTACAACGGGTCTGCCTATGGGATTTTTTAACCACAAAAAGCCAATTTCTATTCTAAAAGGCGAAGGCCAGAGTTTGATGCTCTGACCTTCATTTTAAGGGATGCGAAGTCCCCGTATTCGAGTTGAGGTTTTTATGTCCGGCTGGCTCTCGAACCGACCAGTATGTCCGGCCCCTCAGGTTTTGACCTGATTCAAATCAATGGCAGCTCTACCCCGAAGTCAATATATGATTAGAATATCAGGATAAATCTATTGAGAACTATTTTGCCTAAGCAATGATTCGGACATGCAACCCGAGTCTGCTTTGCGCAAGTGGTCAGGACACCCGTTTTACAAGGAGCAAATCGTCCTTGGTCTTGATATCGGGATAGAGGGAATCGGAATCTTTGTGCGAAAAGGCCCCAAGACGGTCTATGCACGTACTTATATCGTTACCTTGCCTGAGTCGGCGCCCATGGCAGGCAGGCGACAGAAGCGAGCGATGCGGCGATCAAGAACCAGTGCCCGTCACAGGGATTTCCTATTTCGTCTTTGGTGCAAGGAGTTTGGCCTGCCTACAGTGGATGGTGATGCAAAGGCCCGGACGGATGCTTGGGCCATTCGATATCGGGCAATCACAAAAGGCGTGGCCAGTCCCGAGGCTGTGTCCGTCGCCCTGCGTCATTGCTTGTCCCGCCGTGGCTTCAGTTATCATCGCGACGGAGACGCGCAATTTCCTTGGGGTGATGAGATGGAGTACATCCCCATCGCTAAGTGGCTTAACAATGCTTTCTTTGATCTAAAATACGCCAATGAGCTCAAGTGGAAACTCGATGGCCTGGACTGGATGGCGACGGAGAAAAAGAGCCGCGCAATCTCCGAGGCCATCGATGCGTGCGTGGCAAAATATAACGCTGGACCTCTCGTGGCACACATTAAGGCACACCTCGACGCGCCTATTCACCGTCGTCCGCGGGCCTGGGGCATCGACTTACCCCGCGACCTGATAGAGCAGCACGCCGCGGAAATCATCCATCGGCACGCCAAGTTCTTTGGCGGGCCAGAAAAGGCTGAGTTAGCCCGAATCTCTTACTTCAAGATACTCAATTATGCGCGGAATAAACCGGGCGCCCTGGCTGAACGGAAAGTTAAGAAGTGCCCGTATTTGGCTAAACTAGAAGAGGGGCATGCGGGGAAAATACTGTGCGCGATGGCAAGCGACCCTGCCGTGCGGAGACTTAACCTCGTCGAGTTTCTTGCGCAACGGGGATTCGCGGACTCGGGCGGCAGCAAGTTAAAAGCAAATGGCGATGTCTTTTCGGCATTGGACAAGCACCTCTCTGATGACGCTGAGGCCATCGCCTCGGCGGGGACGGGCGAGCGGAAGCCGCGACCAAAGCTTGGACTTGTTCAGCTTAAGAAAATCTTCACTGAAGCTCATGGAGTAAAACTGGAGAAAGACGCCGAAGGTTTGAATAGGTATTATTTCGAGCAGCTGAAGGATATCGTGACACCTCGGATGTCCACGCTTTCGGGGCGAGCCAACCTGAGCGAGATGGCCGCCAAAATTCTCCTGGAACGCGCTCTCGCCCATGGCTGGGACAGTATTGATCTCAAAGACACATGGGGCGACTTCTTCGTCTGGAGGAGGGATGTCGATCGCGGGTTAGGTCATTACCCGCAGGTCGAGTTCCTGATGGGAAGGCGCTCGAAAAAGGGTGTGCAGGCTGTGCCAGGCCTGATTAGGCGCATCTTCGAGAAACTTGCCCCTGAGCTTGGTCAGGATAAGCCGGATGTGGTCATAGCTGAGTCCGTTCGGGATGTCCCTAGGAATACGGATCATCGCAAAGACAGGGAGCGAAAGATGATTGAACGTCGTGAGGCACGTAAGGAGCTTTTTGAGAAACACGGACTTACAGATGGGGGCACTGACCAGGATCGCCGGAGGGTTAGCCTCTATGAGCAACAGAAGGGACTCTGTCCTTATACTGGCAAAGATTTGGGCTCACCGCTCAACCCAGCCCTGCAGGTCGACCATATTTTCCCCCGGGAGCGCGGCGGGGTGAGCGAGATGGACAATCTGGTGCTCACATTCTCCGATGTAAATCGCATGAAGTCTAAGCGCACTCCGCATGAGGCGAGGAGCGACTTCCCAGAGTTGACGAAGTTCGCCCAGAGTTGCCGATGGGGGACTAAAAAGTTCGAGTTGTTTTTGCGCAAGGAGGCAGACATTCCTGACTGGAAGAACCTGACGCGAACCAGCCAAATCGCCCGGGAACTCCGCGAAGAAATCGCCCAATGGCTTGGAATCAAGGGAGACGCCGAAAAAGTCCGCGCACGAATCGGTGCCCCGTCAGGTTTGCAGACTGCAATCTGTCGACGCTCAAAGGCTTGGCGGGCTAAATTACCTGAAGTGGACGGGAAGAAGGATCGAACTAACATGCGGCACCACCTCTGGGATGCGGCAGTGCTTTCCCACATCCCCCCAGGCGAGGGCACGCAGTCGGTAGCTTTTGGTGGTATTTTTTACCAAGAGAAAGAAGATAAGCCAGGCGACCTCGGGTGGCAGGCGCTTGACCTTGGCCCTGACCTGATCGCGTTTGAGGAAGCGACGGCCCAGCAATGCCTGGTGGAGAAGCCTCGCCAGCGACGCTCCAAGCAGAGCCGCACCGAGGAGACGATTTATGGGATGAACAATCAAGGCCGCCTCACGGTCCGTAAAGCTCTCATCGACGGGCTGGGGATGGTTAATAAGAATGCGGGCAAGTGGCTTGAGCATTCCGGCATACCCGCTGATCAATTGCCCAAAAAGAGGTTGGAGAAGTTCCTCGAACAAGATGCCGATGCGAAGCGACTGGAACTAAATAGCGGTTCGTTTGTTGATAAGGTTCGTATCGTGGCGCCCAAGGAAAGCCACGTCAGCATGCTTCCCCATCGCAACCGTCAGGGGGACGTGATCGGCTGGAAGATCATGGGGTCACCCTATGCCCGCATGGAAATTTGGAAGGCACCAGACTTAGACAAAAAGGGCCGACCTGTCTTCCAACGGCGCTTTGTGCCGAATCCGCGCGGGCTCGCGGCACTTCATCGGCTCGCCAAAGAAGGAAAGGGGCCCTGGTGGAAGCAAAAGACCGCTATCGATAAAGTCTCCTTGCGACGTGAGGTCATTGGAGACCCGTTGGCAAAGTTCTCAAAGAAAGTTACCTCAATCCAATTAGGAGACTTACTTTTTGTCCCTTATAACGGACTCGGGGAAAGTATGGCCCCAGGATGGAACCTTAAGACGATGAAGTTCGACCGACCCAAGGCTGATCATTGGGTCTGGCTGCGGGTGAGCTCGCTGAGGACCTCCGGGAAAATAGAGACGACTATTTCTGAAAAGCCGGCAGTAGAGACGATTAAGGCAATCGAACCATCGTCTGTTTCAGTGATCGCAGCCTATCGGCAATTTGCGTTGGAGCAAAGGGGGGAAAAATGAGGCACCTTGTCGTCTCAACCGAAGCTCAGCATCTTCGCACAAAAGACGGCAAGTTGTTCAGTGGGGAGCGCTCCATCGCCTTATCGGCAATCGGTAGCCTCCAGTGCTTCGGACATAGCCACAACTGGTCGCAGTCCGCCTTGACGGCGACCGCAGAGCAATGCCCCGTGGTACTCTCTGCTTGGAATAGTGCTGTCGAAAAGTGGCGTACAGCATCTATTTTACCCCGAGGTCAGTATGTAAATCCTGAGGCGATTTATCGGCTCTGCCGACTTTCTGCCAAGGAATCCACTCAGTTGGCCAGTGGATTACTGCTGACCAAAGTCGCAAATCAAATGCTCCTGCTTCGTGACGCTGACCCCACTTTGCCTCCAGCACCTCCCATCCAGCAGGGTTCCTTCGCCCGCGTGCTGCGACTCGAGGCTTCTTACGCCCGTAAGTTTTGGCCAAAGTATTTTGCTGGCATAAGCTCGGACATCATCCGCCGGGAAAAATATCGGCCAACGCAACCAATCAATATCGCCCTTAGTTACGGTTATGGCTTCCTGTACCATGCCGTGGAATGGGCGTGCCTTGCCCACGGGCTCGACTGTTCCGTAGGCTTAATCCATAAGCTCCGGCGCAATCGTCCCAGCTTGGCCTGTGATCTCATTGAGCCACTTAGATGCGCCGTTGAACTAACGGTCATGCGGCATCGCGAAGATATGTTGGAGAAATCGCGTATGGCATCCCGCTTCGCGGAGATGCTTGAACAAAAGTTCATTTATCGGAATAGCGCATTTCGCCTGCGCACTATTATCCGGCTGATGGTGGAGTCTTTCATCAAGGCCATTTGCGGACGGACGGAATTCCATCCTTTCCTTCTCCATGCTCGTGATGCTTGCCTATGATCTCCCCTCGCAGAAGTTGCAGAACTTTATGCGAAAGGAGTTTGAAAAACTGGGCGGCAGCCGGGTCCAGTATAGCATCTACCTTTTCCGGGGGGAGCCGCATGAATGCGAACGGGTGATTCGGCATTTGCGGAACATTGCCAAAAATATGCCAGGGGACATCCGGATCTTCCCTATGGAAGAATCTGTATGGGAAGGGCAAATTATCCTGAATCAACCCGAGCGCACGGCGGCTTCACTTGCACGCCTCTTCGAATTGGTAGAAATATGGTAGCCGTAAGTTCCTCCCATTGAGGCTACTTACAATCTACGACTAACCGACTGCCCTGGTGGGGGCTAGGTCAAAACGGGTGTTGTGCGGGAATTGCAACGGCATCGAACTAACCGACTGCCCTGGTGGGGGCTAGGTCAAAACGCTTGGGCGACTGCTACTGGTTCCGCCTTCGACTAACCGACTGCCCTGGTGGGGGCTAGGTCAAAACCCGTGCCGGTGCTGGGATCAATGCCGTAAGCCACTAACCGACTGCCCTGGTGGGGGCTAGGTCAAAACTTGTCGGCGTTACGTTCGATGGCGACCAGAGACTAACCGACTGCCCTGGTGGGGGCTAGGTCAAAACTGCTTGCCGGAGAAGGTCTGGCCTTCCATGGACTAACCGACTGCCCTGGTGGGGGCTAGGTCAAAACGCGCGGATAACAAACCCGGATTGATCGCCCCGCACTAACCGACTGCCCTGGTGGGGGCTAGGTCAAAACGACACGACCCTCGCCGATCACCGCCTCCGTTGACTAACCGACTGCCCTGGTGGGGGCTAGGTCAAAACGCCCCCGCTTCCAATTCTGCAAAGGAAACCCCACTAACCGACTGCCCTGGTGGGGGCTAGGTCAAAACTTCGAGAAGGCGCTGGCCTTATACCGCGAGTGACTAACCGACTGCCCTGGTGGGGGCTAGGTCAAAACTCTCTAGCGAGGAAGCAAGTTTACCGCCATGAACTAACCGACTGCCCTGGTGGGGGCTAGGTCAAAACCGATTACGTTCGGAGACGATACTGTTCAGACACTAACCGACTGCCCTGGTGGGGGCTAGGTCAAAACTT
>CAILOT010000152.1:0-2449 GCA_903835965.1 uncultured Opitutia bacterium | reverse complement strand
TTCGGTGATCACGGCATTACCCGAAGTAAGCGATCCGGCTCCGATCCGGCAGAATTGATGGACGGCAACTCCTCCGCTGATGAAGGCACTGTCTCCGACTTGAACATGACCGCCGAGCATGCACCCATTCGCCAGGATCACCGCTTTGCCTAAAATGCAGTCATGCGCGACGTGACTTCCGGCCATCAGGAGTCCGTCTGCCCCGATTAAGGTGGCTTGATCCGCTTGGGTCGCGCGGTGGATGGTGACGTGTTCGCGAATCACGGTGCGTGCGCCGACTTCGACGCGGGAGACGATTTTCGGATCAAAACCGAGATCCTGCGGGTCACCACCGATGACTGCGAAATGGTCTACCTTTACTTCGTCGCCTAAAATTGCACCGCGTTTAATGATCGCATGGGCGGAGATGGAACAGCCTTTGCCGAGTCGGGCTCCGGCCTCGACGATGGCAAAGGGTCCTACGGTGACACCCGTCTCAAGTAAGGCCGAGGGGTCGATTTGGGCGGAGGGGTGGATCACTTGGCGGGCGGGTTGGTGCCGAATAATTCCAGTTGGGCAGCTTTGACCATATCGTACAGCCGAAGAAGGCGAAGCAACTGTAACGTGTCAGATTTCGCGTAGCTTTGATTCGATTCCACGGCTTGAACCAGATTTTCAAGGATGGTTCGGAACGTCAGAACATGATCCACGCCGCTTTCCCGAAGCAGGGTGATGCTTTCGGAACGTTGAGGTTCTTGCGCGGGGATGCCGGGTAGGATGAGGACCTTGGATAACGATTGTCCTTCGCGTGGCGTCAGGTCAGCAAAGGCGTCTCGGGCCGCTTCCACGGCCTCTTTGCGGACGAACTCAAGCAGGTCACCCTTTTTGATCATCGAAGGCGTGATGGTCTTGGTGGAATGCCAGGCCTTCACGGCCACCACGGCGGTGGTGAGGCCGGCTAAGTCGGAGCTGAAAAGCTGGAACGGTAGTTCGGTTCCGCGACGCGGAGTGGGGTTGATGACCAGGAAGTCACCTTCTTCGTCGGCCCGCTTTCGCCTCGATTGCACGGCGTATTTGCGAGATTGGCGCACAAAAAAGCCATTCATCTCGAAATATTCGCGGACCAGACTGTCGTCGAAACCCGCCATTATTCAGAGGATGCAGGCGAAGGGGATGATTGGTCAACCCGCGATACGCTCAAAGGCCAAACTCCGCCGGCGCGATAGCTACGGTAAACTCACCTTTAAGTGAGCCGGCTTTGAGGGCGGGCACCAAATCCCGAAGCGGGGCGGTACGAATCGTCTCATGGAGCTTGGTGAGCTCGCGTCCGACGCAGACGACACGATCGGTGCCCAGGACTTCCAGCATCTCGTCAAGGAAGTCGCTGATCCGGTGGCAGGATTCGTGTAGCACCACGGTTTCATCCGCAGCCTTGATCGACTCGAGGAAGCGTAAGCGGGCGGCAGACTTCGGGGGCAGAAAGCCAATAAAACGAAAGGCATTGGTCGGTAAGCCCGATGCGGACAGGAGCGCAATGATGGCGCAAGGGCCAGGCAGTGGGGTGACGGTCAGTCCGCGCTTTCGGCATTCGCGTGTCACGCGAAAGCCCGGATCGCTGATGCCTGGTGTCCCCGCATCAGTAATTAACGCGATATTGGCCCCGCCTGCAATTTTATCGGCGATTTGGACGGCCACTTCTTTTTCGTTATGCTCGTGGTAAGCCAGCATAGGCTTCGAGATGGAGAGGTGCCGGAGAAGACCGCCCGTCACGCGCGTGTCTTCACAAGCCACTAGGTCGCAGGTGGCGATGGCTTCTTTGGCTCGAAGCGTAATGTCTCCGAGGTTACCAAGCGGGGTGGCTACGACCCAGAGTCTGCCAGACGAGCCAGGGGGGGTGCCTCTGACGCCTGCAGTCTTTTCAGGCATTAGCGGTAACCAGAGCCCGGCGTGTTCATTCCCGGAAGGCCGCCTTGCCAGCTCGCTGGCTGCGATTGCGGGAGCATCGAATCAGATGGCTTTTCGGTGGTCTCGCACCCACTGAGGCCAATCACGGCCGCCAGTATCGCAAGAAGAGTTAGAAGCCTGACGGACATTAGTTGCTGGCGATTTTACCTGCGCCAGAGACCAGTTTAACGGTGATCCCTGTGGAGATGCCTCTAAGTTGATCAGCGCCGGGAAGGATTTGCGCGTAGGTAATGCCCGTCTTGACGGATAGCACGCTCACGGCACCAATTCTCTTTCCATCCTGATAAACTTCAAAGCGGTTTTCGGGTTTCACGCCGTTGATATCTCCGACAGAGAAGACGATGTGTCCCGTGGAGGGGTCGAGTGCGATGATTTTGGTCAGGATACCTTCGTCGCTCGTGGCGCTGCCGCCAGCGACCACCGTTTCGGGCGCAGACTCATTGAGGGGGTCGCGAGGGAAGGGTGGGCGAGTTTCGCTGCGTCCGGCCGCCCAGCCGTAGAGTTG
>CAILOT010000151.1:0-5359 GCA_903835965.1 uncultured Opitutia bacterium | reverse complement strand
GATTAACTATGTATTTCAGTCACGACATAGTGATACGTGAAAAGACCACTCGCCAGGCATATGTTCCTTCAGCAGAAATATTTAATGTTGAAAGTAATGCGGAAAGAGCAAAGATGTACACTAAGATACCTGTAAAATCAACCAAGATATCTTTCTTCTCTGCTTGGGCGACTTTCTTGGCAGTCTCCAGATCGGTCAACCAACCCTCCTCACCGGCGGAAAGGGAAACGAAGCTCAGACACAGAGCAACAAGGGCAAGAAAACAACGAGGCATACTTGAAGAATGCGCTGCTTCCGAAACGAGGCAACCCGGAATCAACCAACCCTGCGTTGCAAATAGGCAGGATATCCCTCACTTAACCCTCATGGCCGGCACCCGCATCCTCCTTGTCGACAACGGTTCTTATGAACCGGCGGCGACCCTGGCCCTGCGTGGACTGGCCCAAGAAGTCGGCAAGCTGATCGGCCATCCCGTGCATCCAGTCTCGACAATGCACTCGACCAAGATCGACCCCGCCCTGCTCGGCGGCGTACCCGCGGTCATCTTTGAAGACGCCGTCCGGCTGGCCAAACTCGATGGCATCGACGAACTCGTCGTGCTCCCGCTCTTCATCGGGCCCAGCCGCGCGATCACCGAATACCTCCCCAAGGTCTTCGCCGACGCCCAACCCGGTAAGATGAAGCTCCGTATCCGCGAACCGCTCTTCGGTGACGCTGGCGCTGAACTCACCAGCATGCTCATCGATAATCTGAAGTCGACCGGATGGACCAAAGGCAGCGGCACCGTGCTGCTCTGCGACCACGGCTCGCCCATTCTCGAAGTGACGGTCTGCCGCAACTCGCTCGCTACCCAGTTACGAAATCAACTCAGCCTTGAGGATGGCGAGCTTATCGGTTGCTCGATGGAACGGCGCGAGGGACCGGAGTATGCCTTCAATGAACCGTTACTCCAAAACGCGCTCGGCCTGACAAAACTCAAAGGTGATACCGTCATCTTGATGCTCTTCCTTCTCCCCGGCCGACATGCCGGCAGCGACGGAGACGTTGCGACGATTGCCAAAGAGCATGCGCCGGCGGATATCCAAAGCTGGAAAATCAGCCCCCTGCTAGGAACCCACCCGCTGCTACCCCAAGTGCTGGCGGCACGCTTTGCCGACAAACGGTTGGAATTGTCCTCCAAGCAAGAGACCATCTTGATTGTGCTCCTCGCGTTATTCCTGCCCATAACGTTAGGATACATTCTACCCACGAGTATCGGTCAGAGCGCATCGGGGCGGACCTTGGTGAGCATTTCCTCAGGCATCATCCTTTGGGCCATTGCCTTCTTCTATTTCCGCTCAAAGCGCCGGAAATAACTAAACTCAGGCGAACGCCGCGATACGGCCCATCAGGCCCGCATGGCGGGGAGGAGCGACGACGGCACCGACGACCGCGATCAGCGGCGTGGGCAGTACGGCAACGTCGATCTTGCCCGTAGCGAGGTCATCTAAAGTTGTGAGCACGTCAGAGGCGCCGTCTTGCGAAACCTTTGAGAGCAGACGAATCGGGAGATCCGCTGGCGCGCCGGCGGCGATGAGTTTAACAGCCACCGAAGGTAGCGCCTTGGCTCCCATATAAAGGCAGAGAGTCGCCCCAGTCTGCACGTGAGCCTTCCAGTTCTGATCCGTACCGTCAGCGCAATGTCCGGTAAGGAAAGTGACGGAGGCGGCTTTTCCGCGATGGGTGAGAGGAAAGGCGGCGTCGGCACCGGCAGCGGTCGCGGCCGTGACACCCGGCACGACTTCAAAAGGAATGCCTCTCGACGCTAAGTGATCCATCTCTTCACCCAAGCGTCCAAAAATGCCCGGGTCGCCACCCTTAAGACGCACGACTAGTCCACCTTGCAGGGCTTCGCGCACGAGGATGGCGTTGATTTCTTCCTGGGTCGACGAATGCACGCCGCAACGTTTGCCGACCGGCACGATTTTCGTCGTCGTCGGAATCTCTTGCAAAAGAGCATCTCCCGGGAGCGCGTCATGGATGATCACGTCAGCCTGCTGTAGCAGCCTTAGTCCCCTCACTGTTATAAGGTCGGGCGCCCCAGGGCCCGCCCCAACAAAGACCACCCGGCCACTGACATTCTTTACCATTTATTTAAACTTGACCCCTATTTATGTAATCATAGGTAAAGATATCAAGTTTAATCAATCTATGGACCCAAAACCCGATAAGCCCCTCTCCAAGAACGAAATCATGAAGGCCGAGAAACCGGACCTTTCGGGCAATATTCGCGAAACCCTCGCCAATCCTGAGGCTGATCGTTTCACGGGAGATGACGAACAATTCATCAAGTTCCACGGGATTTACCAACAAGACGACCGCGACAAGCGCAAGACGGGCAAAGAATACTCCGTGATGGTTCGCACCCGTCAGACGGGCGGCATTGTCCCGGCAGCTCAATACATCGTCTACGACGAACTCTCGGGCCGCTTTGCCAATGGCACGCTCCGTATCACCTCTCGCCAGACTTTTCAATTTCACGGCGTACTCCAAAAAGGTATCGGGCCGTTGATTAAGTCGATCAACGATGCGCTTAGCTCCACCCTCGCCACCTGCGGCGATGTGAATCGTAATGTCACCGCCCCTTCTAATCCACCGGTCGATGAGATTGCCGTCGCGGTCGATGCCGACGCCTTTGAGGTCACCCGCGCCCTGCTCCCACGCACCACGGCCTACCACTCAATCTGGGTCGATGGCGTCCAAGTCGACCTTGGCCTTGGAGACAAGATCGCCAAAGCCCGCGCCTCGGTCGACCAAGCCAACCCGTACATGCCGCCGCCCGCCGACACGGATGAATCTGGCGCACCGACGGATCCGCTTTACGGAAAAACTTACCTGCCTCGTAAATTTAAAACCGGTTTCGCCATTCCACCTAATAATGACACCGATATCTTTACCAACGACATGGGCTACGTCGCCATCGTCGAGAACGGTAAGCTGATCGGCTACAACCTTCTCGTCGGCGGCGGATTGGGCACCTCGCACGGTAATAAAGCCACCTATCCTCGCCTGGCAGACGTCATCGGATTCATCACGCGCGAACAAGTCGTGAGCGTCGGCGCTGCTGTCATTTCGATTCACCGCGATTGGGGTGATCGCACCGACCGTAAGCACGCCCGGATAAAATACGTCCTCCAAGAAAAGGGCGTTGAGTGGTTCCGTGCCGAACTCGCGCAGCGGCTGGGAGCGCCCCTGCCTCCGGCCAAACCTTTCCTCTTCAAAGGACAGGGAGACGCATTTGGCTGGTTCAAACAATTAGATGGACGTTCGTTCCTCGGTCTTTTCGTCGAAACCGGCCGCGTGAAAGATGCCGGAACCTATCGTCTAAAAACAGCGTTACGCTTGATCGCGGAAAAATTCGCACCGACTTTCCGCCTGACCGCTACCCAGAACCTGATCCTCTCGGACATCCTTGAGGCCGACAAAGCTGCGATCGAGAAAATCCTACACGACCATGGTTGTGCCATCGTCTTCAATCCTGGCCTGATCAAGGGACGCGGTATGGCCTGCCCTGCTCTCCCTACGTGCGGACTGGCACTTGCCGAATCTGAACGTGTCTTCCCGCAGTTCCTCGCGAAACTCGAAGAAGGTCAAGCCGCAGCGGGTATCGCCCATGAAGAACTTGTCGTTCGCATGACCGGCTGCCCAAATGGTTGTGCCCGTCCTTATAACGCTGAAATCGGCCTCGTTGGCAAAGCCCCGGGCAAGTATAACATCATGCTCGGTGGCAACCGTGAAGGCACTCGCCTCGCGCGCCTCTGGAGAGAAGCCGCGCTTGCGGACGAAATCCCCGTCCTCATCGGAGAACTTTTTAAACAATACGCCAAAGAGCGTAAAGCAGGACAAGCTTTTGGTGATTGGGTAGACCAGGCCGCTGTCTGGCCAGCCGCTCCCGCCGCCTAAGTCAGTCGATGTCTGCACTCGATCCAGCTCGCATTCCGGAACTCGACGCCCGTCTCTCGACGCTGGCGCCGGTGGACCGTCTGCGCTGGGCCTTCGAGACTTTCGGCACTCGCGCCGGTATTGGCACGAGTTTCCAGCCCGCTGGCATCGTCATCCTGCACCTTGCTAAGACAGCTGGCCTGCCCATTCAGGCCTTTACGCTCAATACGGGCCTGCTCTTCCCCGAGACGCTCGCGTTCAAGGCGAAGCTCGAAGCCCACCTCGGCATCACGGTCGAGGAAGTGCACCCCGCGCAAACCGTCGAACAGCAGGCCGCCCAATACGGCGCCGAACTCTGGAAGCGCGACCCCGAGAAATGCTGCGAACTTCGCAAAGTAGATTCCCTTGGCAAGAAACTCTTCGACCTCGACCTATGGATCACCGGCATGCGCCGAGATCAAAGTGCCGAGCGTTCGGCTACCCCGCTCCTTTCGCTCGCCGCTCGGCCCGATAATTCCGACGTCTGGAAACTTAACCCGCTCGTCGACTGGAGTCGCGACCAAGTCTGGGCCTACCTGAAAGAACACGACCTGCCTCATAACGCGCTTCACGACCTTGGCTACCGTTCCATCGGTTGCCAACCTTGCACCCAGCCATCTTCAGGCGGCGATGAACGCGGCGGCCGCTGGCCAGGCTTCGATAAAAAAGAATGCGGGCTGCACACTCGCACCCAAAAATAAACTTTTGCTCAACATGTCACGTAACGCTCAAAACGACCACCTCACGCGCCTGGAACAGACGTCCATCCACGTCTTCCGTGAGGCCTTCGCCAACTTCCGCTCCGTCTGCATGCCTTGGTCCATGGGCAAAGACTCCAACGTCCTCATCTGGCTCGCCCGCAAAGCTTTCTGCGGAAAAATCCCTTTCCCGCTGCTGCACATCGATACGACTTATGAGTTTCCAGAGATGTATGAGTTCCGCGAGAAAGCTAAGGTAATCCACGGTATCGATCTGATCGTGCGCGTCAATGAAGACGCCATCCGTCGCGGCATAGGTTATTCGACGCACGACCCCGTCACCGTGACCCATGAGCTTAAAACCGTACCGTTTAAAGCCGCGATTGATGAATTCAAATGGGATGCTCTTGTGACCGGCATTCGGCGCGACGAAGACCCTACCCGCGCGAAAGAACGCTGGTTCTCACCTCGCTCGGCCGAAGGTAATTGGGATTACAAAGATCAGCCACCAGAGTTCTGGGGCCAGTTCGCCAGCACCGCGCCCGAAGGCGGACACGTCCGAGTGCAGCCCCTGCTTGAATGGACCGAACTTGATATCTGGGAATACATCCGTCGGGAAAACATCCCGAACCCTACGCTCTATTTTTCCCGTAACGGCAAACGGTTCCGTTCGCTTGGTTGCCACCCCATCACCCATCCGG
>CAILOT010000150.1:0-7462 GCA_903835965.1 uncultured Opitutia bacterium | reverse complement strand
CTCATTCCTGAAAAAGTGTCAGTCCAAGTCTCAACTTGAGTATCGGCCCCTTTCACCGTGAGAATCATAAATGCTCAAAACCGTATGAAGCCGACATCACGTTCTATCTATGCCCGAATCCTTAGCCTGATTGTCCTGATTGGCATCAGCTACCTCGGTTCGGTGCAAGCCGCCCCCCCGCCCGCCGCTTTCGGGGTGTGGGATCGTGGTTCGTCTTTCGACCCCAAGGAGTATCCTTTTTTGAAAGGTTTAGCTTTTAATCAAAGATGGGCGGATGTGGAAAAGCAGCCGGGTGTTTTTAATTGGAGTGCTTTGGATGACGCCATGGACACGGCGGCCAAGAGAGGCCAGTTTATCTACCTTTCCTTGAATGTGGGTCCGGATTCGCCGGATTGGATCTACGCCAAAGGGGTTCCTCGCGTGGAGTGCAAAGACCAGAAATTCGATGCTTGGCCTGCTTACCCCTTTTATCCTTCGCAGGAGTATAAGACATTCTTGCAACGCCTAATCGCGGAGTTCGGAAAACACATCCGCAGCTATCCCCCGGAGAAGCAGGGGCGTATCGCGTTTATCCAGGTCAAGACTGGGTGCACGGGTGACGAATGCGCTTACAAAGGTAGCGTCATCGAGAAAAAGTACGATTTGCCCGTAAATTCCTCTGCGTGGCGGGAGTTCCGGTTGTGGGAGTTCGACCTTTTTACGAAGACTTTTCAAGGTATTGCTGGTCAGCCTCGAATCGCGCTCATGTTCAATAACGTGACCCCAGACGACGAAGAGGGGGGCGGCAAAGGTTTTTCCGAAGAGTGGAAGTGGGTGACGGAAAACGTCACAGGGGGTATCGCCATCAAACTCGCTGGTAGCGCCCGCGGGCATCACCTGAGCGGTGAGCGCGTCAAGATTGAGACGTGGCAACACCGCTTGATCGCCTCGGAGGCCGCGCCTTTGTTTGCCCGGTCGGAAATGGACCAGACCTGGCAGCGCGCTATGTTCGCCAAGAATCTGCCGCTCAGCTTCTACTGGGGCGCCCTGACTGGCCTGCAGAACGGTCAGAGCGTCTGGGACATCACCTCCGGGGCTCTCGAGTCCAGTAAGGAGATGGGATTCGATTACTCCTTTTATTTCTTCAACCGCTACGCTGGCCAGATTGACCCTCGGACGGCCACGGACGCCTTTTGCGCCCTGCACAAGGGCTTAGATGCCGCCGATACCAAGGCATATCCCGAAGCGAAGTTCGGCAAGGCCACGCACAAAAACACCGAGCGCATGGAGAAGATCATCGCCCCCTATGCCAAGTATGGCGCGGCCGTAGATGATAAGAACGGGCTGACTCTGGGGCAGGTGCGTCAACGCGATACGCAGACCGGATTGAACGACGTAGGCTGGGACATCTGGCCAGAGAACTATGGTAGATTCCTTTATCAGATCGACGCCGATGCCACTTCGATTCCGCTCTGGCGCGTAGGCGGCCCGATCACCAACAAGTCTCCCATCTATTCCCGGTTCGCCCGCGGCTTTGAGCATGCCACCGGCAAAGACGCCCTTTATTTCAAGCTGCACGATGGTTTCTCTCAGGGCGCCGACGCAAAGGTCATGACGATGACTGTCGTTTGGTATGATGCGACGGCAGGCTCGACCTGGAAGCTGGATTACGATGCAGGTAAGTCAGACATGAAGACGGCGCTGACGGTCACAGGCAAAGGCGACAAGCAGTGGCACCATGAGACCGTCACGGTAACGGACGCGGTGCTGCGTAAGGGTGGCGCCAAGGGGTCGGACTTCGCTCTCTTGAACACAGACGCCGCCGACGACATCTTCAGCCTCATCGAGGTCCATCGGGGTAAATTGGAAAAGCCAGCGATGCTGCCCCCGACCGATTTCAAGGTGTTCGATAAGGCGCCTAAGCCTCCCAAGGCTGATAAGCCGACCAAGGAGAAGAAAAAGAAGTAACCGGTCCTGGTGTCAGTCTGGGACAGTCGCGGGTAACGGCAGTGTTGGCTGTCGTTTCCTATGTCTTGTCACGCCCGCTGCTTGCCCTGTATTTCTCGGGCGGGCGTGAGCTTCACTTGGCCTTCGCGGTGTTCCCGACGAAATCCTCGAGGGTCAGGCTGCCATCGTGATTCGCGTCGCGGGCCTCAAAGCGTTCCTTGGCGGCTTTCTTGTCGGGGATGCTGTCCTGGAATTCTTCGTAGGTGATCTTGCCGTCGTGATCAGCGTCGCGTTCCTTAAAGCGGGCGACCTTTGGGTCGGTCTCGGCGGCCTTAGGGGTGGTGGCTTTAGGCGGCGGAGCAGCCGCCTTCTTCGCAGCCTTGCCTTTCTTGACGCCGTCGGCGTTTTCGCCGGTTTCCCCGCCGAAGCGTTCAGTCTGTTTTACGAAGTATTCGTCGCGAGGACTTTGATGGGCGGCGAGGAGGGTCTTGAACTTGGCGTGGGCGGCTTTGGCTTCGTCGGAAAGGTCGGCCTCCTTGAGTGGAGTCTTCTCACGGTCGTCGGCAACGGTGTCGAAGAAGCGTCCGTCCGCGTAGAGCTTGTAGTGGGCGTCGTGGGCGAACTCGAATTTCGCCGAGGCGCCGCCGCTGGGGTTATACCAGACGTAGAGGGCGTCCTTCGGGTTGCCCTTCTCGCCGTGGAGCTGCGGGAAAAAGCTTCGGCCGTCGACTTTGACGTCGGTGGGGATCGGCACCTGGGCGGCTTCGCAGATCGTCGGGAGCATGTCGACGGCCTCGATCATGTCGGCGCAGACCTTGCCCGAGGCCAGCTGGCCGGGCCAATTGGCAATGCCCGGGACGTGCGTACCCCAGATGAGGCTGCTGCCCTTGCCGCCAGTGACGTCACGTCCTTTAAAGCGCGAGGGCGTTCCGCTGCCGGTACCGTTGTCGCCCATGATGACGACGAGCGTGTTTTCGCGGAGTTTCAGTTCTTCGAGTTTGGCGATGACCTTGCCGATGAGCTTATCCGTATAGGCGACCATGTCGGGGAAGTGGCCGATTTTCTTGTTACCTTCCTCGGACTTGGGCTTGAGGTAGTCGGGGCTGTCCGGCGTCGCATCGTACGGCGCATGCGTGAGCATCATCGGGTAATAGAGGAAGAAGGGCTGGTCCTTCTTGCGCATGATGAAATCGAGGGCGTAGTCGTTGACGATGTCGGGTCCGTATTCGTTCTTCGAGTAGTCGACTTCCTTACCGTTGATCTCCAGGCCGGCGTTACGGTAGCGACCGGGGCGGCGGATGAGTTGCCAGAGGCAGTTTTCGTCGAAGCCGAAATGCCCGGGGCCTTCAAGGCCGTTGGATAACTGCCATTTGCCGGTAATGCAGGTGGCATACCCGGCGGCCTTGAAGAAGTTGCCGAACGTCTGCTGTTTCGGATCCAGGTGCCCGAAGTGGGTGTAGTTGTGCTTATTGATGATGCCCGTCATCAATGCCGCACGGGTTGGCGTGCAGAGCGGCTGCGCGTGCACTTGTTCGAGGCGGACGCCAGTCGCGGCGAGCTTGTCCATCACCGGCGTGCGGTAGCTTTCGCCGCCGTTGGCCGTGACGCATTCGTAGCCGAAGTCGTCGATCAGGATGAAGACGACATTGGTCTTCGTGGGCGCGGCAAAGGCGGCCAACGAAGACAGGGCTAAGAACAGCGTGGGGAGGCGCATGGGGGTGATGCGATGATTCCCCCGACTCCGGCCTTATCCAGCCTTAATCACTTCAAGGGTACGAAGCCGGCGGAACGGCGTTCGGTCCCCGGGGCTCCGGTCAGTTTATCTCCAAGTGCGAGCCGAATCGGGGCGGCGAGGGCCGAAAGTCGCTCGACGATTTCCGGATGTTCGGCGGAAACGTCGTGTGCTTCGCCCGGATCGAGGGACAGATTGAAGAGCGACAGAGGGAGCTTCTCGACACGTTGGCCGTGTCGGCTGGCGATGGCATCCATGCTTGAATCCGTGATGGGGCGGGGGGTGTATTCACCGTGGGCCGAAGGTTTGCCGCCTTTACCGGGGTTACCCATGTTGGTGAGATACGGGTGAGCAAAGTGGAGTTTCCATTCGCCGGACCGGACGGCGTGTAGTTCTTCGCCCGCGTAATAGAAAAGGGCGTCATGCGGAGCTTTCGCCTGAGCTTCACCATGCAGCAGCGGACGCGCGTCGAGACCGTCGATTTTTAGGCTCGAAGGTTTTCCTCCGACGATCTGCGTGAGCGTCGGCAGGAGGTCGATCGACATGATGGGCAGACGTTCGACGCGAGCGGCGGGAACATGTCCGGGCCAACGGGCGATGAGGGGCCAGCGCATGCCGCCTTCGAAGCAAGTCAGTTTGCCTTCGCGAAAAGGACGGTTCGTTCCCGCATGTTCACCGTAGCTCATCCAAGCTCCGTTGTCGGAGAAAAATAATACGATCGTATTTTCACTTAACTGGTTTTTTTCCAATGCCTGGAGGATTTCGCCGACGGACCAGTCGAGCTCTTCGACTACATCGCCGTAAAGACCGTGCGCAGATTGCCCTTTGAATTTCGCCGAGGCGAAGATGGGCACATGGGGCATTACGTGGGGAACGTAGAGGAAGAACGGTTGATCTTTGTTGCGGGCGATGAAATCCTTCGCCCGGCCTGTGAAGCGCGCGGTGAAGGTCGACTGGTCGGGGTCCAGCTCGACGACTTTTTCACCCTCAATCAATGGCAAGGGCGGCATTTCAAACGCCAAGGAAGGATGATATTTGGAATTATCATTCGAGTAGGGCAGGCCCAAGAATTCTTGAAAGCCGTGGCGGGTGGCGCTCAGTTCGACGGCCGTACCGAGGTGCCACTTACCAAAGCACGCGGTTGCGTAGCCGATATCGCGGAACATCTTGGGGAGCGTCCATTCTGCGAGGTTAAGACCGTTACGACTGGTGTGGTTGAGGGCGCCTTGCATCCCGACGCGGTTGGGGTAGCAGCCGGTCATCAAGCCGGCCCGGCTGGCAGTGCAGACGGCTTGGGCGACGTAGAAATCCGTGAAGCGAGTGCCTTGCTTCGCTAGCGCATCGATGTTCGGCGTGCGGATGTCCTTCGCTCCGAAGCAGCCAAGATCGCCGTAGCCAAGGTCGTCGACGAGGATCAGGACGACGTTCGGCGGGCGATCCGCGGCTAGGGCGGCGGTAGCAATGAGCAGGAAGAGGAGGCGCATCAGATTCGTTCAAACTTGAGTGGGTAGGTCTTACCCGAGGCGAACTGCGCCACAATCAGCGAGCCGTCGGGGTTCGCGAGCACGTCGTGCGGGTGCAGGAAGACGTCGGCGGTGTGCTTCATCGGCAGGAGCTTGCCGACGGCATCGTAAACGGGGGCTGAGCCCGCGATGTTCGACACGACGCGCAGATTCGCATCGAGGATGGAGAGGAAGCCGCGACTGTTGCGGTCCTTGGGCCAGTTGTCGGCGAGGTGGGCCACGACGTAGTGCTGGCCCATGCGACGAATCTGGCGCGGGTTGCCGCCGGGGAGGTCGGTCTGGGCGAGCTTCTTGCCATCGAGGTCGAGGCGCAGGAGGTACTGCTGATCGCTCATCGCGATGAGCATCGTCTCGGTCTTGTCGGCGGCCGTATCGATCATGCCACCATGCGGGCCCCAGTGGACGATGCCACCTTCGGGTCCGCCGAGGAGGCGCTTGAACGAACCATCCGCGGCGTAATGCAGAATGTAGTCCTTCCCGTAGCCATCGAGGACGTAGAACTCGCCATCGGCGCGGTGAAGCGTCCAGGAGGGACGGTAGTCGGATTCCTTGGCGTACTTTCCCGTATTGGCGGGGAGGTGCCACTCGCCGAGCTGTTGGCCGGAGAGGGCGAACCTGGTCACCGTATGCAGGTTGAGATCGGTGATGAAGAGCGTGGATTTATTCCGATAAGGCGCGAGCGCCAGGCCGTGGGCGCCGGGGAACTTTGTCCCCGTCCATTTGTGCACCAGCTTACCGGTGTCGTCGTAGAAGATGACGTTGTTCGCGACGTGATTGGTCAGCAGGCAGACGTGTCCGTCGGCCGTGCGGGCGAGCCCGTGGCAATCGTTGACCGGCGTCTTTTCATCCAGCACACCCCAGCCAGGGACGACGCGATACTTGAAGTCGCCTTGGCCGAGCACTTCGGGCGACGAAGCCTGCGCGAACGACCGTCCGACGGCTCCGTACCACACCCCGGCGAGTAGGGCGTTCTTCAGGAGCGAGCGGCGGCTGAGTGTCACGGCTTACTTCTTCCAGACGCGGACGCGGTGGTTCTCGGAGTCGCCGACGAAGACCGTGCCGTCCTTGTCCACGAACACGCCGTGAGGGCGGGCGAGCTGACACTTTAAAGGATCACCGTCAGGGCCGTCGCCTTTGACGCCGGTGCCGATCTTGAGCTCCAGGTTGCCGGTCTTCATGTTCACCATGCGGATAGAGTGCGATTCCGTATCGGCGATCCAGGCGTTGCCGGCGGCGTCGAACGATACGCCTTTCGGGCCGCTGAGGGTGGCGAGCTTGGCGGGGCCGCCGTTGCCGGTGAAGCCCTTCTTGCCGTTACCGGCGATGAGCGAGATCTTGTCGGCCTTGAGGTCGAGCTTTAGGACCTGATTGCCCTCGCGGGTGCAGACCCAGAGGTTGCCGGCGGCGTCGAAGTCGATCGAGCGCGGGCCCTTTAGCGGCGTGCCCTTGACCGGGGCGCCGTCAGGCGTTTCGCCGGACTTGCCGGTGCCGGCGATGGTTGTGATCACGTGCGACTTCATGTCGACCTTGCGAATGACGTTATTGCCGATGTCGCAGATGAACAGGTCGCCATTGGCGTCGAACTGGAGACTGTGCGGGTTCTTGAGCTGGGCGTGGTCGGCGGGACCGCCGTCGCCGGAGTAGCCGGGTTTGCCCGTACCGACGACCGTCGTTATGATACCGGTCTGTGTATCAATTTTGCGGACGACGTTATTCTGCATATCAACGAGGAAGAGATTGCCACGCTTCGGGCCGAAGCGCAGTTCGTGGGGAAGATTAAAGGTCGCTTCCGTGGCGGGGCCGCCATCACCGGAGTAGCCGGTCTTGCCCGTGCCAGCGACGAGGTGGATCTTGCCGTCGGGCGTCACCTTGCGGATGCGCTGGCCGGCGTATTCGCAATACCAGATGGCACCATCAGGGCCGCGGGTCACGCCAAACGGATTGACCATCTTCGCTTCGGTGGCGGGGCCGTTGTCGCCCGAGTAACCCTTCGTGCCGTTGCCGGCGAAGGTTGAGACGGAGGCCGCGGTGAGGGAGGCTGCGGCGAAGAGGGGGAGGAGGCGGAGGAGCATTGTCTTTAGGGAGAGGGGTTGGGGTGGGGAGGGGTAGCGAGTGATTAAGTGCAAAGGTGCAAAAGTGCAAAGGTGAACGCGTGCGAAGCACGCGAGGGGATACGTGGGCACGGTGACATGTGGACACGGGGAGAGACAGGGCACATGGGCAGACCGGAAACCCCTTGGATGTGCATTGGGTAGGGATGGCTCTCCGAGCCGTCCGTTCG
>CAILOT010000149.1:0-1536 GCA_903835965.1 uncultured Opitutia bacterium | reverse complement strand
GCCTCAGCATGTTTCGATCAAGAAGGGTAAGCTGGTCTTGGGTTTCGGCATGACGCCTACCGGCCCCGTGGGTGGTGGCATCACCATCGCCGCCAAGCCCGAACAGCCTTATGGCTATTACGAGGCATCTATCCGCTATAACGCCTACAAAGGCCATCGGGGTACGATGCGGATCAGCTCGACGGCCGAAGAGATCCCTGGGGCCTCCATTACCATTCAGAATAAAGGGGCTGACTTGGTCTATCCCTGGGCCCGGCTAGCTTCGGCGGGGGGGACGCGCGACGCCGCCTCGCCCAAGGAGACAGGTTTCTTGGGTGGCGGGAAAGAGGCCGCTTCCAAGAAGTTTAATACCTACGGGATACTTTGGACGGAAAAAGCCTACACGATTTATATCGGAGGCAAGGTCGCTATGAAGATTGATAAACCGGAGGTTAAGACCCCCATGAGTTTTGCGATCCAGCACAACGCCTTGGAGTCCGATCGCAAGGATTTCGACCCTAAGACTCTGCCGGATGACATCGAGGTAGATTGGGTGAAAGTCTATAAGTAAGATGCGCAGTTTCCGATTCGTCCTCGTGTTCTGGGTCGCCCTTGCCGGCGGCCGGGCTGACAGTCCGACGCCTAAGATGAAGTTGGTTTTTTCCGACGATTTTAACGGGGCCAAGATTGATACGGAGAAATGGACGGTCGGTAATCCGGATCAGGTGACGCTGAAGGACGGCAAGGTGATTCTGGGCTTCCATAAGGTAGCCGACGGATTCAAGGGCGGAAGTATTTCGAGCAAATTTTCCCAGTCTCAGGGCTATTTTGAAGCGGCCATCCGCTTCAACGCTTACCGCGGTAATCGGTCAAGTTTTCACATTCATCCGAAGGATACCGGCCAAGTTCCTTCGGCTTTGCTTAAGTTCGAGTGCGCGGGGGACGACGAACTTTTCCCCATGGCCCGGATTCTCGAGGCGGCCGGGGCGCGCGAATTCAAACCGGCGAAAGTAAAGAAGCAGGAGACTTATCTGAAGCCGGGTATCGTTTCCAAGAATGCCAATGTCTACGGATTCCTTTGGACGCCCGCGGCCTATGTCTGGTATCTGAACAATAAGATTATTTTCAAACTGGATAAGCCCTCCGCCGTTGGTCCGATGGTTCTGTCCATCAGGCATTATTCTACCGAAGGCGATCGCAAGAATTTTGATGCCAAAAACATGCCCGATGACGTCGACGTCGACTGGGTGAAGGTTTGGAAATGACCTTTATGCGATCTCAGCTCTGTATTCTCCTGGTTCTCGCCTCCGGCTTTGTCCGCGCCGAAAGTCCGGCTGCGAAGATGAAAGTGACTTTCGAAGATCAGTTCGAAGCGACGACGTTGGATGCGACGAAGTGGACCTATGAGGGGAATTTTGACGCGGTTTCTTTTAACTCCGGAAAATTGCTCATCGACGTTAAGCAGCGCCCTGAGGGACTAAACGGCGGAGGGTTGTCCACGCGCGGTAAGTTCTCCCAAGTCCAAGGCTACTTCGAGGCCTCGGTGCGCATGGGTCT
>CAILOT010000148.1:0-5348 GCA_903835965.1 uncultured Opitutia bacterium | reverse complement strand
TGGAAATTACCGTGCACTCGCTCAGGCAGCACCCACCGCAAGCCCCACCCCCTCGGCTACCCCGAAAACGGCGACAAACCTAGCCCAGGAGGAGCAATCCGACGCCGAAATCATTCTTTTAGCAGGCCTTCCGCTGGCGCAGCCCAAGGATTCAATCTTAAGCTACACCCGGCAAACTTACATAAAAACAGACCTAATTAAGGACAAAGCCATTCAACAAATGGTTCGGATGGCGCTCTCCAAAATTGAGGATCAGCCCGAAAAAGCAGGGGAAATCCGCCAAGGACACCTTAATTTATTGTCGGACCTCTTCCTTAACCAGGCGATGGAGGCCCAAAAACAGAACCGTTTTGCCGATTTATTGAAATTAATTCAAATATCGGTCCGTTGTAACCCCGCCAACGCTAAGGCTAAGTTGTTCTATGCCAACTTTTTACACTCAAATATGGGTCGGACTGATGATGCCATCCAGACCCTTCGCCATGGCCTCGAATTCCTCAACGCCGACGACAGCCTAGGCCGCGATTATTTGGAGCGTTATTTTCAGTTACTTCAACTTCGCGAGCGCGATGCCGAAGTGATTGAGCAAAGCTTAAAACTCCTCCAATTCGGCAAGACCTTACCCCAGCCAACCCGGGAGATTATTTCCCTAGCCGCCGCCACCTCACTCTACTGGACGGGCAAATACCCTGAGGCGGTTAAAATCATCGATTCGAGCAACTTAGACAGTCGAGCTCCCGGATTACTCCTGAAAGCTAAGGCCCTATTTGATGGCGGTAAATATCAAGATGCCGTCGCTGTGCTTGAATCTAAAAGTTCGTCCTACAAAGGGGCGGCCCATGATGCGATTCTTTCACAGCAGGCGCGTTTCCACATTCTTTTAGGCCAATCTAAAATCGCCCTCTCAATCACGAATGATCGGGTAGCGAGCGACGAAAAAGCCCCCTTCCCTCACATCCAAAAACTTCAGCTCCTCGACCGGATTGGCCTGAAAGACGACTACGATAAAGAGCTGCGACTTATTTCGGAAAACTTCGCAAACAATTCTGCGGCGATGATTGCATTGGCTAATTTTGCCGCCGAAAAAGGCTACGATGGTCTCACGCTGGCGGTCGCTAACGTCGCCCAAAGCCAGGGTTTCGATCGGGCCACCTTTGCCGCCCTCCACCTCGAAGCCTTACTCAACGCCAAACAACCTGAACAAGTGATTCTTCAGCATCAGCAAGTTACGACCGCCGCCCGGACTTTCTTCAAGTCTAACGAACCTCTCGTCCAAGCCCTCCTTGGCATCGCTTATCACGCCCGCACTAAAAAAGATGCGCTCGCTGCCAAAATCGACCGGGATATCGGCGATCGTTATCTAACGGAATTCCTCAAATCGAAAGAGCTCGGCCCCGAAGCCTTTCGCTCCGTAGGCCGGCACCTCCGCGCCATCCGAGCGACGGACGCAGCCGTGCGAATCCTAGAAGCAGGCATCGCGGCCCACCCAAAACATTCTCAACTGAGATCCGATTACATTCGCGCCCGCATTCTGGCCGGCCAAACGGACAGTTACGGTACGCGTAAATCCGTTGTCGAAGAATTGGAATTGCTTCTGACCCAACGCCGCCCCTCGCCGCTCATTTGGCAAGACGCTATCTCCTGGTTGCAGACCGAATCAAAATTGCCCGCCGACAAAGCCCGCCAACTACAATCCCTGATGGCTCCCCTTGTCCGCAGCAACCTGGACCCCGAAGCTCTCGCCGGCCGCTGATTAGCCCATGAACCTCGTCACGAAGCGCGCCGAGCTGGTGGCCGAACTTGAACCTTTCTCCGACCATCACGAGCGTTTCCAATACGTAATCGATCGAGCAAAAACGGCTCCCGCATTGCCGCCCGAACTTAAGCTGGAGGCATTCCTCATCGAAGGTTGCACCTCCAATCTCTGGCTCGTGCCGTCGCTTGAAAACGGCGTCTGCCACTTCCGCTGTGATGCTGATTCACTCATCACCAAAGGTATCGCCTCGCTGGTCTGCGAATTTTATGATGGTGCCACGCCCGCCGAAGTAGCGGCGACTGATGCCGATTTCCTGGCCCAAGTGGGAGTGACGCAACACCTCTCGCCCAATCGTCGCAACGGACTCACCAATCTGGTCGGCAAAATCCGAAATTTCGGACGTGCCGCTTCCGCCACCTCCTAATCTATTTAAAATGCCCGTTTCATCGCCCGAACAATCCGTCCCTGCAGGGCATGGCTCCGCTCATCCGCAGCGCGGTTTATTCGTGCTGTGCCTCGCGACGCTCGCCTGGGCGATCCTAGTCCTGCAAGCCGGTGGCTTCACGACCAGTATCCATGCGGGCATGGCTTTCTTGGATTGGCCTCTTTCGAATGGTTCGGTGAATCCGCCCGGCTGGCTCACGGAGATTGATAAATTCGCCGAACACTCTCACCGCCTCGCGGCAACCGTCCTTGGCTTATGCTGCATCGCGATCGCCGTAGTCCACGCCCGGCGCGAACCACGCCGTCGCGTCCGGCAAGCCGCTTACCTGCTCGTGGCACTCGTCGTCTTGCAAGGCGGCCTCGGTGGTCTGCGCGTGTTGCTTGATAAATTAAATATCGGTGGCACCGATAACCTTAAAGCCGTGAGTTTCGCGATTGCTCATGCCGTGAACGCCCAACTCACCCTCGGCCTCTTGGCACTCGTCACGCTGATGCACTCAAAGTGTTGGCTTGCGGCCAACTCGCCGAGCTCCCTCCGCCACCGCCGTGCCGGCCAGATCGCCCTCACGCTTGTCTTCGGCGTGGTCATCATGGGTGCCGTGATGCGACAAAATCATTTTACCTCCTGGGTCTCGTCCGTAAAACTCGCCGACCTCTTCCTACCCGCTGGCGAAGGTTTAGGCTGGGCGATCAACCTGCTCCACCGAGCCGGAGCTCTGGTTGCCGGCTTAGCCGTACTCACCTTCGCCATGTTCGGCGCACGAAGACTGAGCCGCACCCTGCCGTTGGCCTTCCTCCTCGGGCTGCAAGTAATTCTGGGCATCATCAGCATCCAATTGCCTCTCAATCCGCACGTCCGTACCGTCCATCTGGTAGTGGGGGCCGTCCTTTTTTCCACGCTGTGCGTGCAAGTCGCCCTCGCCCATCGCCAGGAAGGTTTCTTAGCCGAACTATGAGCGGCGAGAGAATTGCCTTTAACCGTGGACGTAAAGTCGCCACCACCACTGCATGAGCGAACGTGCCGGAACCATACCCGCCGCCTACCGGGAGCTGACCAAGCCCCGGTTATCGCTTCTTTCGGTCTTCTCGGCACTCGCCGGATATTTTTGCAGCGCCCCAAGGCAACCGACGGACTTTAAGATAATCGCCGCACTCGCAATCGGCACGGCACTCGCCGCCGGCGGCTGCGGCGCGATCAACATGTGGTGGGAAAGCGATGCCGACGCCAAAATGGAACGTACGCGCCACCGCCCCATTCCCGCCGGCTTGATCAAACCCGGTGCCGCTTTGCTCTTCGGCATGCTATTACTGGCAAGCGGTATCCTGATCGTCTGGAACGGATGCAACGCGCTAGCAGGCGCCCTCACGGCCGCCACGGCGATTTCTTACCTCTTTCTTTACACGCCCCTGAAGACGATGACCTCATGGTGCACGCTGGTCGGCTCTCTTCCAGGTGCCATCCCTCCCCTTATCGGCACGGCAGCTAAATTAGGCCACATCGACGAGATGGGCTGGCTGCTCTTCGCTTTACTCTTCTTCTGGCAGGTGCCGCACTTCATGGCCTTGGCGGTCCTTTGGCGCGAGGACTATGCCCGCGGCGGATTTAAAATCTCCACCGTCCAGGATCCCACAGGACGCTCGGCCGCCCTCTGGGCTCTCGCTTTCATCATTCCGATGCAGGTCGTGGCAGGGAAGATCGCCGGAGGTTTCTTTGCCGCGGACTGTCCGGCGAGCCTGCAAGGCTGGAGCAGTCCCTTCGTGTGGATTTCCTTCTTGGCCGGGGCATGGTTTTTCAAGCTCTGCCTTGATTTCTGCCTGCCGCAACGTCGTCCCGCAGTCGCCAAGCCCCTCTTCCTCGCTTCGATTCTGTATCTGCCCGTCGTCCTGTTGACTCTCACGCTGAACCGGATTTTCTAAGGCCATGGAGGATGTCCGTGCCGAAAAGGTCCGCCTACGCCTCGAACTGAAAGCCCGACGCGCCAGCTTGACCGCCCGCGAACTCCAAGTGGCCGGCGACGCCTGCGCCCGGTTAATCACGCAACTCCCCGAATGGAAACAAGCCAAAGCGGTCTGTCTCTACGCGGCCTTTGGCGCCGAACTATCCACGGAATCGCTCCTGCAGATTGCTCTTCTGGATGGTAAGATATTAATCCTTCCGCGCGTGGCCAACGCCACGGCCTTGAGCCTTCATCGCGTCGAGGACGTGGCAGACCTGCAGAGATCCAAGCTGGGCATCCTCGAGCCAGCCGCCGAAGCCGCCGAGATCCCGCTCACGTCTGTCGGGTTGGTGCTGGTTCCCGGACTGGGGTTTGACCGCCTGGGACACCGCTTGGGCTACGGAGCCGGCTTTTATGACCGCCTGCTGGCGAAGTGCCCTAAAAAGACGTTCCTCCTCGGCCACGCCCACGCCTTTCAAGTCGGTTCATGCCTTCCGGCCGAGCCTCATGATATTAAAGTTAAAGCGATAGCCACCCCACAGGGCATCATTCGCTGCCGAGTGCGTTAGCAAGTTTGCCAAGCGGTCATATTTGTGTCCGTTGATGGGTTCCCGATGTCCGCCTCCCGACCCGATGCCATTCGCCTACGCGGCGTTCGCCAGAACAACCTGAAGGGTTTCGATGTCGATATTCCGGTCGGCAAGCTGATTGTCGTGACAGGTCTGAGCGGAGCCGGAAAATCTTCCTTAGTTTTTGATACGCTCCACGCCGAAGGCCAACGACGCTACGTCGAGACTTTCAGTCCTTACGTCCGCCAGTTCCTCGAGCTGCTTCCTTCGCCCGCTTTGGATTCGGCGGAAAACGTGCGTCCGTCCGTAGCCATCAAGCAAGGGAATGCGGTCCGGACTTCGCGATCGACCGTCGGGACGATGACCGAGCTCTGCGATTGGTTCAAAGTCTGGTTTGCGCATCGCGCCGAGCTGATCGATCCCGCTTCAGGCGAACGAATCATTCCGCGTGGACCCGACGCCGCTTGGGAAGACTCGTTGCATCGTTTCCCTGGCCAAGCGCTGTCTCTTGCCTTCGCCGTCCAAAAGCCGGCGGAGTTAGAGTGGAACACTATCGCCGAAGAATTCACGAAGGCGGGCTTCACCCGGGCCTTTGCCGGCCAAAACCGCATTCGCCTGACGGAAGATGCGATTCCGAAATCG
>CAILOT010000147.1:0-20595 GCA_903835965.1 uncultured Opitutia bacterium | reverse complement strand
GGGTGGCAGGTGGCGGGAAGAGATAACAACACTCAAAGGGAAACCGGAGACCGGATGAATGGCTGGGGCATCTAGGTAGGGGCGCGACTGCGTCGCGTCCGTGGGAGGACGGAGCTTAGAGGGTCGGTAAACTTTGCCCGGCTCGACGCACGTGCTTCTGCGAACGGACGCCACGCAGTGGCGCCCCTACCCAAGACAGCGCGACACAAAAAAGGACAGCACGTCGTGCTGTCCCTACCAATATTACCTAGCCCTGTTAAATCAACTTCAGCGTCGGTACCTCTTCGCCCTTCTGGCGCTTGCGGATGGACTCGAGGTACTCGTCCTTGAACTTCGGGACGGCGGATTGCACGGGCCACGCGACGGCTTCACCGTGGGCGCAGATCGTGCGGCCAGCCACCTGGTTCGCGATGTCGAGCAGCAGAGGAACGTCGGTCTCAAGGCCGCCTCCGGTCGTGATGCGTTTAGAAATCCGACTCAGCCAAAGCGAACCTTCGCGGCACGGCGTGCACTGGCCGCAGGTTTCATGGGCATAGAAAGCATTGAGGTTGGAGAGGGCTTGGATCATCTCGACCGAGTCATCGATGACGATGGTGCCGCCGGTGCCGAGGCCGGTGCCGCAGGCGGCGATGCTGTTGGAATCGAGGGGGATGTCCTCGAGCGCCCAGTCGAACTCGGTGCCGTTGGCGAGCTTGCCCTTGAAGCGTTCGCCGACCTTGAGGATCTTGGTGGAGGAGCCGCCGGGGATGATCGCCTTGATCGTGCGTCCGTCGAGCGGGCCGCCGCAGAGGTCGTAGAGAAGTTCGCCGAAGGTGGCTTTGCCGGCTTCGATTTCGTAAAGACCTGGGCGTTTCACCAGGCCGCTGACGCCCCAGATATGCGTGCCGCTGTCGCCCGGGATGCCAATCTTGGCGAACTCCGCGCCACCGAAGGCGAGCACGTGTTTCACCTGCGCCATCGTCTCCGCATTATTGACGATGGTGGGGCAGTTGTAGAGGCCGAGGACGGCGGGGAAATAGGGCGGCTTGATGCGCGGGTAGCCGCGTTTGCCTTCGAGCGATTCGATCAGGCCGGTCTCTTCGCCGCAGACATAGCAACCTCCGCCACGGTGGATGACGACTTCGCAGGAATAGCCCGAGCCGAGGATGTTGTTGCCGAGGAAACCCTTGGCCTTCGCTTCGGCGATCGCGCGTTCGAGGATCTTGGCCCCGTGGATGAATTCGCCGCGGATATAGATAAAGGCCTGCTTAGCTTGGATGGCCCACGCGGTGATCGCGATACCCTCCAGCATCTGGTGCGGGTCTTTGTAGATGATCTGGCGGTCCTTGTACGTGCCAGGTTCGGATTCGTCGGCGTTGACGACAAGGTAAGCGGGCTTGCCGGATTTGCGGTCGAGAAACTTCCATTTCATCCCGGTCGGGAAGCCGGCGCCGCCGCGGCCGCGCAGGCCAGACAACTCGACTTCTTTGCAGACTTCTTCGGGCTTAAGGGCGACGGCTTTCTTGAGGGCGTCGTAGCCGCCGTGCTTCAGGTAGCAGTCGAGGTCGACCGTGTATCCGGGCTGGCGGAGATTAGCGTAAATCAGAGGGCGTTCGACGGCAGGCATGTCGCGTAATATTTTAAATTAACCGTTCCACTCGGGCGTGCCGGGGACGGGAGGGTTTTGACCGTAGGAGGGGTCTTGGAGCGTCGCCTTGAGTTTCGCCGCAAAGGCGTCGGCGGAGGCGGGCGTCACGTTTTCATGCATCGCATGATCGACATGGACGACCGGACCGCAGCCGCAGTCGGCGATGCATTCGACGAACTCGAGGGTGAAGTCGCCGTCAGGAGAAGTCTCACCCCGCGGACAGTTGAGCGATTTTTCCAAGCTCTCCATCAAGGAGTAGGAACCGCGGAGGGCGCAGGAGAGTGTGCGACAGACACGCACATGACGCCGTCCGATCGGGTTCTGGCGGAACATCGGGTAGAACGTCACGACTTCGAGGACTTGCATCGGGGTCACTTCGACTTTTTCCGCCACCCACTTCATGTCTTCCTGGGTGATGTGGCCGCGATCTTCTTGGATCAGATGGAGGAGCGGCATCGTTGCGCTGCGTTTCTGCGGGTATTGAGCGATGATGCCGTCGGCACGTCCGAGCGTCTCAGGTTTGAGCGCCCGCGTGGAGGCCGGAGAGTTGGAGAGTTCTTTCATGTTTAGCGGTCGCATTCGCCCATGACGAAGTCGAGCGAACCGAGGATGGAAGCGATGTCGGTGAGGAAGTTGCCAGGGACGATGGCGGGGAGAATGGAGAGCGAGACGAAACTTGGGCCGCGGATGCGCAGGCGGTACGGGACGCCGCCACCGTTCGAAACGATGTAGAAGCCCAGCGAACCTTTTGGATTTTCAGCTTCGAAATAAACTTCCCCGGCAGGAATCTGCGGACCTTCCGTGACGAGCATGAAATTCTGGATCAGCTCTTCCATCTTGGTCATCACCTTTTCTTTCGGAGGAAGGAAAATCTTTTTAGCATCCTCGGCGTACCAAGCTCCACCCGGCATCGATTTGACGACCTGACGGATGATGCGGACTGACTGACGGAGTTCTTCCATGCGGACGAGATAGCGGTCGAAGCAGTCGCCCTTGGTGCCGACCGGAACGTCGAACTCGTATTGCTCGTAGCCGCTGTAAGGCTTGTCTTTGCGGAGGTCGAAGGGCACGCCGGAGGCGCGCAGATTGGGCCCCGTGAGGCCATAGGCCAGTGCGAGCTCCTTGGAAATAGGTGCGATGCCTTCGGTGCGTTCGAGAAAGATGCCATTACGCGTCAGCAACTTGTCGACTTCATCGATGGTGCGTTCGACGCCGTCGCAGAAGGCGCTGACTTTGGCGAGCCAGCCGTCGGGGATGTCGCGCGTCATACCACCGATGCGGGTGTAGCTGGTCGTGAAACGGGCGCCGGTCAGCTCTTCGAAAAGCGAATAAAGACGTTCGCGTTCGTTGAACGTGTACATGAACACGGTCCAGGCGCCGGTATCCATCGCGTAGACGCCGATGCCGAGGAGGTGCGAGGAAACGCGTGCCATCTCGCAGCAAAGTACGCGGATGGCTTCACAGCGTGGGGGCAATTTGAGTCCAGCCAGTTTTTCAACCGCGATGGCGTAGGCCACGTTATTGGCCAACGGGGCGAGGTAATCCAGACGATCCGTGTAAGGAACGAACTGATTATACGTCATGTTCTCGGCGATTTTTTCGTCACCGCGGTGCAAGTAGCCGATGACCGGATCGCACTTCACGACCTTGTCGCCGTCGAGCTCGAGGCTCAGGCGGAGCACGCCGTGCGTGGCGGGGTGAGAAGGCCCCATGTTCAGCGTCATGTTTTCGCCGCGCAATTCTTCAGAGCGGGCGGCGACATCGCCGAGGGAGATTTCCTTGGTAATTTTCACGTCAGGTCAGGCTTTAGGTTTCTGCTCGTTCCAGGATTGGTCGAGGGCGGAAGGTTCGCCTTCCGAAAAATGTCCGCCGTGCGAAACGAAGGGGCCGCCCATCATCGGGGCGGGCTCGACCGTCTGGCCGGTGACCTCGGCGACATCGGCGGCGGGCAGGGGGACTTCGATGCCGGCGAGCGGGAAGTCTTTGCGCAACGGGTGGTAAGGGTAGGCTTCCCACATTAGAATGCGGCGCGGATCGGGGTGGCCGGTGAACGTGATGCCGAACATGTCGAACGCTTCACGCTCATGCCAGTTGGCGCCGGGGTGCAGGGAAGAGACGCTGGGCACGCAATCGCCGAGGGCGGGAACGTGCAGGCGGACGTATTCGCGTTGGGTCGTGCTGAGCAGATGGATGACGACGCCAAAGCGGGTCGAACGGTCTTTCCATTCGACACCGCAGAGATCGGCCAAAAGGTCGAAGCTCTGTTCGTCGCGCAGGAATCTTACCGCTGCCCAAAGGTCGGCCGCGGGGATCTCGACGGTCGGCATATCTTGCGAAGGCAAGACGCGGGTGGAGGGGAAACGTTGAATGAGAACAGCGGCGTCCATGTCCGAATCAGCTGACGATTTTGGTTTCGACCGTGCGTCCGCGGAAAGTGCGACGGAGCGAGCCGCCTTCGTTCCGGATTTTCTCCTGCAGCAGCATCATCCCGTCGAGGAGGGCTTCGGGGCGGGGAGGGCAGCCAGAAATATAAATATCAACCGGGACGATGTTATCCACCCCTTGCAGCGTGGCGTAAGAGCGGTACATGCCACCGGTCGAAGCACAGGCGCCCATGGCGACGACCCACTTTGGTTCAGCCATCTGGTCATAGATGCGACGGACGACTTCGGCCATCTTGTAGGTGACCGTGCCGGCGACGATCATGCAGTCGGCCTGGCGGGGGGAGAAGCGCATGACTTCCATGCCGAAGCGGGAGATGTCGAAGCGGGAGCCGCCGGCGGCCATGAGCTCGATGGCACAACAGGCCAGACCCATCGGCATCGGCCAGACGGAGTTGCTTCGGACCCAATTCACGACGGCATCGGCACGGGTGACGATGACTTCGCCCTCGATCTTACTATTATAGCCAAAATCTGATTTAACCATGGTGGTTTTGGGCAAGTTAGGAGAGCACCCCATGGGAGCAAGAGTGAAGGGTAAAAACTCAGCGTTTGCCCTCCTTCATTAGGGGGGCTTGGGCTATCCTTTAGTTGCAGTTGCTCCGTGCCGAAAGTTTGGCACGGTCGCTTTGACCCTATGACCCTTTGCCGAATCCTCCTCGCCCTGTCGGTTTTACTGCATCTGGGACCGTGCCTGAATTCCGCAGAGCTGCCCGCGCGTCCTTACTATGGAGCCCGGCCTGGAGCTTTGGATAAATCAAAGGCCTTGCTTACCTCGGGTGACGAATCGGCAACGAAGGCCCTTAAAAAGCTGATGGAACAGGCGAATAAGGCGCTTCTGATCATGCCGCCGTCGGTGATGGAGAAGAAAAAAGTCCCACCCAGCGGTGATAAGCACGACTACATGAGCATCGCGCCTTATTTTTGGCCGGATCCCGCTAAGCCCAACGGACAGCCCTACCTGCGCAAAGACGGTAAGGTGAACCCTGAATCCCGCGACCCCGACGCCAATGATACCTTGCGGGCACGGCTCCTCGGCGACGCGACCGAGACCTTGGCCTTGGCTTATTTCTTCACCAAAGAGGAAAAATATGCCACTCACGCAGCGAAGCTGGTCCGGACTTGGTTTCTCGATCCGGCCACGCGCATGACGCCGCATTTTCGTTTCGCGCAAGCCGTGCCTGGGGTCAACGACGGCCGCGGTACGGGCATCCTCGAAGCTCGATCGTTCGCGGTGGCGGCAGATGCCGTGGTTTTGCTTGCCGGCTCACCTTCCTGGTCGGTCGACGATCAGAAGGCCCTTGATGCGTGGGGGAATACCTACCTCGATTGGTTGCTCACGAGCAAAAATGGCGCGGACGAATGCGCCGCTAAGAACAATCATGGCACTTGGTACGATGTGCAGGCCGCGCATTGGGCTTTAGTCCTCGGGCGGAAGGATGTCGCAAAGAAAATCATCACCCTGGCCGCCACCAAACGCGTCGCGGTGCAAGTCGAACCTGATGGTCGTCAGCCTCTGGAATTAGTCCGAACGGCCTCTTTCAGTTATTCATGTTTCAATGCCCTCGCCCTCTCTGAGCTCGCCGCCTTGGGCGAGCATGCCGGCTTCGACCTTTGGCATTTCAAGACTTCCGAGGGGCGGTCGATTCGGGCTGCCCTTGATTTCCTGGTCCCTTATCTCGGCAAAAATCCCAAGCCTTGGACTTTGCAGCAGATCCATGAAAGCAAGCCCGATGAGGTTTTGCCGGCACTCCGGGCGGCCGGCATTGTTTTCGGTGATGAACGCTACGAGAATCTCTTACGCGAGTATTCGGATCATCGTAGCAAGCGTCTGCAGCTCCTCGTACCGCGATGAAGAGCTGGGCGTCAGCGATCTTGCTCCTCAGTGCCACCTTGCTCGCGGCCGCCGAGTCTCGCCGTCCTAACGTCCTCGTTATCTTGGCCGACGATCTCGGCTATTCCGACCTCGGCTGCTACGGCGGCGAGATTCCTACGCCCAACATCGATCGCCTCGCTAAGTTAGGTGTGCGCTTCGAGAAGTGCACTAACTCCGCGCGCTGCTGTCCTACGCGTGCTTCGCTCATCACCGGCCTCCATCCGCATGAGGCCGGTATCGGCGACTTCGTCACCGCCAAGCCCTCGCCCAAGCGCGGCCCTGCTTACACTGGCCATCTCCTCGATAATAATATCACCATCCCCGAACTCCTGAAGCAGTCCGGCTACAGCACGTGGATGGTCGGCAAGTGGCATATGGGTTCGCCCGGGCCGATCCAGCGCGGCTTCGACGCCTATTACGGTTTCAAGAACCTGCAGGCGCACTCCAACGACCAATGGGATTCGGCCGACTACGCGCGCTTACCCGCCAGCACGCCCGCTGAGCTATCGTACGCGCCGGGCAAGTTTTACGTCACCGACGTCTTCACCGACTACGCCCTCGAGTTCCTGCGGCAGGCCCGGACCACCAAGGACAAGCCTTGGTTCCTCTATCTCGCGCATTCTTCGCCGCACTTCCCCGTGCAGGCGCCCAAGGAATCGATCGACCGGCACATGGCTACATACCGCCGCGGCTGGGATGTCCTGCGCGCCGAGCGTTTCACGCGCATGAAAGCCCTCGGGCTCGTCTCCGCGGACGCCGTCTTGCCTCCGCTCTCGATGGTTCCTGTCGAGGCGAACGGCGCCATCGCCAACGGTTACTCCGGTAAGCCGAACCCCTCGTGGGATAGCTTGCCAGCCGATCGTCGCGAAGACCTTGCACGTCGCATGGCCACGTTCGCCGCGATGGTGGAGCACGTCGACCAAGGCGTCGGTCGGCTCCTCGCCGATCTCGAGCAGCACGGCGAGCTCGCGAACACGCTGATTCTTTTCACCTCCGATAACGGCGCGTGCTATGAGTGGGGTCCGTTCGGTTTCGACGGCGTCTCCCGCTCCGGACAAAATGACCTGCACGTCGGAGAGTCCTTGGCGGGTATGGGCCAGGCTGGTACCCATTCCTCGTATGGCTCCGCCTGGGCGAATCTCGGCAACACCCCGCTCAACCTCTACAAGCACTTCTGCAATGAAGGCGGCATCAGTTCGCCGCTCATCGTCTCGTGGCCCGCGACCCTGAAGCCGTCCGTAGCTTGGATCCGCTCGTCGGCGCACGTGATGGATTTCTTGCCCACCATAGCGGCCGCCGCCGGCGCGACATATCCGGCAGAGAGGGCAGGGAAGCCGATCTTACCATCGTCCGGACGTTCCTTGCTACCCGACCTGCGGGGCGAACCGACGCCCGAGCGCGGTATCCCGACCGCGCATGAAGGCGCTCGTGGTTATCGTCTAGGAAACTGGAAGATCGTCTGGGGCAAGCGCCAGGCCGCGCCCGTCGCCTGGCAGTTGTTCGACCTTTCGAAGGACCCTTCCGAGCAGCATGACCTCGCCGAGCAGCGGCCGGAAAAACTTAAGGAACTCGCGGATGCTTGGATGGCGTGGGCCAAGCGGTGCGGCGTCGATCTCGGCTCCCGCTGAACCGTCGGTGCTTTCGCGTCCTCAGTCGGCCCAGCCGATGAGCACCGCCGCCCGGAAGAACAGATAACCGAGCGTAATGGTGATGGGTAAAGTGAGGACCCAAGCCCAGACGATACGGCCTACGAGGCCCCATTTTACAGCATCAAAGCGCTTGGTCGCACCGACCCCAAGGATGGAAGTCGAAATGACGTGCGTGGTCGAGACGGGCATGCCGATGAGCGAAGCTCCGCCGATTGTGAGGGCGGCGGCGGTTTCGGCGGCGAAGCCGTGTACGGGTTGCAACTTCACCATCTTATGTCCGAGCGTACGGATGATGCGCCAGCCACCCGCCGCGGTCCCTGCGGCCATGGTGGCCGCGCAAAGCGCGATGATCCAAAAAGGAACGTGGGCATCCTTGTCAGGCTGCATGAATCGTAGCCAGGAAGGCGCGTGATCAAAAGCGTGATTGGCCGCGCCGGCCGTGAGGGCGAGCATGATGATGCCGACGGTCTTCTGCGAGTCATTCATCCCGTGCGAGAAGCCCATCATCCCCGCGGAGATCAGTTGCAGTTTGCCGAACCAGCGTTGCACCTTGCTTGGACGCATCGCGAACCGGACGATAATCGCCGTCAGCAGGCCCATGAAAAGGACGCCGAGCGTGAAGCCGATGAGCGGCGAGAGTACCATGGGCTTGATGAGCTTGGGCCACAGTCCGGTCGCATGGGCGTGATCGAGCGTGCCGTCGGCCAGCTTTGGGACTTCATGCCAGATCAACCGGCCCCAGAGCAGATGGGTTTGGCCAAGGACGCCGCCGCAAAGGCCACCGATGAGCGCATGCGACGAACTGGAGGGGATGCCGAACCACCAGGTGATGAGATTCCACACGATGCCTCCCATGAGGCCGCACGCGATGGCCATCTGGGTGACTCCGGCCGGGTCGTGGACGAAGCCTTTGGCGATCGTCGCGGCGACGGCGGTACCCCAGAAAGCGCCGAGAAGATTGGTGCAGGCCGCTAGCATGATTGCTTGGCGGGGCGTCAAGACGCGGGTTGAAACTACCGTCGCGATGGCGTTGGCCGCATCGTGGAAACCGTTGATATATTCAAAGACGACGGCGACCAAGATCACCAATAGCATCAAGACGAAAGGGTCCATTTACGGGCAGCGCGCTGACTTAGGCGTATTTGAGGGCAATCTGGAAGACGACCTTGCCGGCATCGCGGCAGTGGTCGATCGCGCGCTCAAGGAGTTCGTAGATGTCCTTCAAGATCACGACTTCCTTGGCGTCGACGTTACCTTGGTAGAGATCGCGCAGGAGGCCCACCATCAGGCGGTCGGCGTCGCCTTCGATGGTCTGTAAGGTTTCATAGTCATCTTGAATTTCTTCGACGTTTGAAAGTTTGCGAAGTTTGCGTACGAGGCTGGCGGTCACCTCGGTGGCCTGCTCCAGCATGCGGACTTGTTTGTCGACGATGTCCGTCGAGAACTGGCGCGGGCAGATGGCGAGGCGCTCGCCGACTTTTTCGCAAGTCTTAGGAATCTTATAAAGGGCGTTGGCGAGGGCTTCGATGTCTTCGCGTTCAAGCGGGGTGACGAAGGTCAGGCAAAGTTCCTGGGTGATGGAGAGGCCGATACGTTTGTCGTTTCGCCGCGCGACAACGAGTTCCGTGAAATGCCGATCGAAATCCGGCTTACCCACTTCAGCGTAGAGCTTGGACAGCGACTTGGCGCTCTTCGCGGCCTCGTCGGCGCTGGCTTCGAGCAGCTCAAAAAACTTTTCATCTTTACCGAGTACCTTTTTAAGGAAGTCTTTCATGGATAGGGGGGGTGGATGGTATGAATGCATCCTAGGACAGGGGTGCAAGCACAGTTCGTAACCATTCCGTAACCTTTGTAACATAAGTTTGTTACAATTAGGCTGTTTTTGTCACAAAAAAATGGGCGATTTCGTCACAAACTTAAGGCGGTTTCGTCATTAAATCGTCACTCAAACGAGATAAAGTTGGTGAACATGGAAGACCAAACGACTGTCGTGCTCAAACCCTCCCATAAGATTCATTTTCGGACCTTAGTTTTGTCTGATCTGCATCTGGGGACCAAAGACGCGCAGGCTCGAGAATTACTGGATGTGCTCCGGGGCATCCGGTGCGACAAACTGATATTAAACGGAGACATCATCGATCTCTGGTCTCTCCAGCGGAAGAACCACTGGTCGCCCGCCCATACCGCCGTCGTCCGTCGTCTCATGAAGATGGCGGAAAAGGACGGAACGAAAGTCATCTACTTGCGCGGCAACCACGACGACTTCCTGCGGCGCCTCATCCCGCTCGCGCTCGACCGGATCGAAATTGCCGAAGAGCACGTGCATGTCGATTTGCACGGTCGTCGATACCTTTGCATCCACGGTGATGCCTTTGATGCCGTGACGGTGAAGATGCGCTGGCTGGCGGTCATCGGGGACATCAGCTACCAGGTCTTACTCGACATCAATCGCTTTTATAACAAGTGGCGGGCTTGGCGCGGCAAGGAGTACTACTCGCTGTCTCAGGCCATCAAGGCCAAGGTCAAGTCGGCGGTGAGTTTCATTTCCAGCTTCGAAGAGCACCTTCAAACCCTGGCTTCGCGTCGGGGGTGTGATGGCGTGATGTGCGGCCATATCCATAAGGCCGAAGATCGTATGATCGGCTCGGTCCGTTATTTGAATTCAGGGGATTGGGTCGAATCGCTTACCGCCATCGTGGAGGAAGATGACGGTTCCATCCGGGTCGTACATCGTCCGGAATTACTCCGACGCATTGCGGAGAGTCGGGCGGCTTTCGAGGGGAGCAAGTCAGCGCCAACCGCCCAGAGTGCCGCCACAATATCTTTTGTTGCCTGATGAGCGTCATCCCTGTCCTTACGGCTGGATTCGGTGAAGGACACAATGCCGCGGCCCGCTCGATCATCGAAGCTCTGGGTCACAAGCAAGGTGCGACCGGCGAATTGCATGACCTCTTTCTCTCGGCCTACGGCCCGGAGAAAGCGAAGCGTCAGCGCGACGGTTATATCGGGGTGGCGAACAAGTATCCGCGTCTTTGGGGCTGCATGTATGCCAGCCTCGACCGTTTACCGCTCGTCCGGGCTTCGCTTCCCTTCGTGCGTCCGGTCGAGAAGGCGCTCAATGCTTTACTCGACGAAAAACGGCCGCGCGTGGTGGTCTCGGCTTACCCTCTCTATAACTACATGATGGCTAGGCGTTGGCATCGCGATGATCCTGCTCGTCCGCGATTGATCACCGTCGTTACCGATTCTATCTCCGTAAATCGGGCCTGGCATCGCGCGCATTCAGATTGGTATGTCACGCCGAACCAGGCCACGGCCGACGTCATGATTCGCCAAGGCGTGCCCGCCGCCAAGGTATTGCCTTATGGTTTCCCGGTTTCCTCGCGTCTCGCCGCCCGCTCCTCGGCTAAAGCTGGGGAACGTCCGCGCGTGTTGCTGATGCTCAATCCGGGCAAGCGTGATGCCGTCGAACTCGCTTCAGCGCTTTCAACCTTAGGCCTCGAGCTTACGATTACCGTCGGTAAGGACGCTTCCTTCAAAGAGGCCGTCGAACGTGCCGTCGAAGGCCGTGCCGAAGTGCTTGGCTGGACGGACCGTATTCCGCAGCTGATGCTTTCGAGTCACCTGGTCGTCAGTAAGGCCGGGGGAGCCACCACGCACGAATGCGTTGCCGCCGGGGTGCCCATGATCGTCACGCAGGTGATTCCCGGTCAGGAAGCAGGTAATGGCAGATTGATCACCGAGCATGACGCGGGCGCCTATGGTCTGACGCCTGCCGCGGCGCGGGCGATCATTGCGGAAGCATTCGTCGGCGACTGGGCTCTTTGGAAGAAATGGAAAGCCTCGGTCGATGGGCTCGGTGATGCGGGCGGCGCCGAGCGGGTAGCTGAACTCGTGGAGCGCGAAATGGCAGCAGGGTTAAAGAGGTAGGGGCGCGATGACATCGCATCCATTTGTCTCGAGGTAGGGGCGCGATTGCGTCGCGACCGTGCTGTATCTTGGTAGGGACGGCTCTCCGAGCCGTCCGTTCGCCAAGAGAGCTTCGAATCGAGATCGGCCCAACGGCGGGCTCGGAGAGCCCACCCTGCCCAAGGCAGAGATGCACAACTCAAAGGGAAACCGGAGACCGGATGATTGGCTGGGGGTATTATAGTCCCAGCATCCTTTTCGGTTTCCGGTCTCCCTTTGTCTTTCCGCGAACGGACGCGATGTCATCGCGTCCCACCCTCAGCCTCTTGCCTCGAGATAAGCCTTTACTTCGCCGGCTAATTTATCGCTGACACCAGAAACTTGCGCGAGCTCTTCGACGGTGGCCTTACGAAGTTTCTGGATGGTGCCGAATTTTTCGAGCAGGGCTTCTTTGCGCTTGGGTCCGAGGCCGGGCATTTCGTCGAGGATTGATTCGCGTAATTTCTGGCTTCGCAGGTCGGCATTGAAATTATTCGCAAACCGGTGCGCTTCATCGCGGATGCGCATCAGCAAGGCCAAGCCGACATCGTGGCGGGGCAATTTTAATTCACGGCCATCGGGAAAGACGATGGTCTCTTCGCGTTTGGCCAAGCCGATCAGCGGCGGAGGCGTGAGACCCTCGGTTTTGAAAGCGTCCAGGGCGGCGCCGACTTGGCCCAGACCGCCATCGATAATGACAAGCTCGGGGAAGCTGCGGCCTTCGCGAGCCAAGCGGGCATAACGTCGGCCAACGACTTCCTGCATGGAGCGAAAATCATCGTTTCCTTCGAAGGATTTTATCTTGAAGCGACGATAGCCGGCCTTATCGGCGCGGCCGTCCACAAAGCGAACCATCGAAGCGACGGCGAGTGTGCCCGAGATATGTGAAATATCAAAACACTCCGCCGTGGCGGGGGCGCGCGTCAGATCGAGCGCGACGGCGAGCGAGGCCAGCGCTTCGGATTCATCGCGTCGCGGGAGCGGATTATCGCGCAAGAAACGCCGGGATTTTTCCGTCGTCCGTTTCAAGGCGTCGAGCAGGTCGCGTAAGCTGGCGGCTTTTTCGTAATCACGGGCCGCCGCCGCCTCGCGCATGTCTGCTTCGACTTGTTCGGCCCACGCCACGGCTTTGCCGTCAAGGAATGCGCAGGCAGCAGTGACTCGGGCTCCGTATTCTTGGACCGTCACTTCGTTGGCAAACTTCTGGATTTCGGCCCGGGCGTCATCGTAAAGCTTCCAGCGGCCGTCGGGTAGCAAGGCGGGCGAACTATCGGTGAGCAGGATTCCGAACTTCTTTTTCATCTCCGTCAGGGCACGGCGGACGGCTTGCTGGTGGGGGAAGGGGCCGAAATAGCGGCAGGAGTCGCTGGTCCGGGCCCGCACGATACGGAATTTCGGAATAGGGTCAGCAAGATCGACCCGGACTTGGGGGAATTGCTTGTCATCGCGGAAGAGGATATTCCATTTCGGTCGCCAGCGTTTAATGAGTTTCCCCTCCAATAGGAGGGCTTCCGTCTCGGAGCGGACCTCATGCCATTCGAGGTCTTGGACGGTGTCCATCATCGCCGCCACCTTGGGCGTCATGCGCATCCGGGGCATAAAGTAGGAGGCCAGACGCTTTTTGAGGTCTTTGGCCTTCCCCACATAGACGACCCCCCCGGCGACATCCTTCATCAGGTAGACGCCTGGGGTGTGAGGGGCACGCCTCGCCTTCGCCTTGGGCGAAAGTTCTTCCCGGTCGGTTTGCATTTTTTCTCTAGGCTGTTAACCCTGCATGGGTCGCCCCCATCTCGCAAATGCAATCATGCCCTAGTCGTCCCCGCCAAGTCCTTGTCATTAATGTCGGCGACGAATTGTTAGACGGCATCCGGGAGAACGGACACTTGCTATGGTTAGGCGAACACTTGGCCCGTCGCGGCTTGCCGATTACTCGTTCCATTGTCGTTCGCGATAACGCCGGCGAAATCGCCCGGGAGATCGGTGCCAGCTGGGGAGCTTATGATCTAATCGTGACGACCGGAGGCATGGGCCCGACTTCGGATGACCACACCCGTGCCGCCGTGGCGGCGGCACTTGGCGTCAAATTGGTGCATTCTGCTCCAGCGGAAGACGCGCTTCGGAAACGTTTTAAACAAATCACGCGGATTGTGGCGGATGGGGATTTAAGACAGTGCTCGATTCTGGAAGGGGGAGAACTATTGCCGAACCCCAGTGGCACGGCGCCGGGTATCTTTTTTCATCGCGAAGGAAGTGCGCTCGTGATGTTGCCTGGTCCGGCCTTGGAGTTGCGGCCGATGTTTGAAAAAGAAGTCGTGCCGCGTTTGCGAGACGTCGGCTGCGCGTGTCATGGGGAAGCGTACGTGCAGGTGCGCACGTTCGGCCTTGGTGCCGTGCCGCTGGAGGCGATTGTGCGCCCGTTACTCGGTCCGGGCATGGTTCTGACTTTCGGTACCCATACCGGCGTGGTGGACGCGCGCATCTCCTCGGGCGGGAGCGGCGTCACCGCCGAACAGCTTTGCGATGTGGCCCGTAAGGTTCGCGACGCCGTCGGACATGATTTTGTTTGTACCGGCCATGCCTGCTTGGCTTCCATCGTGGTCGAGCAATTACGGTGTATGGAAAAAACCGTCGCCTTGGCCGAGTCCTGTACGGGCGGATTACTTTCGAATGCCTTCACGGATATTCCTGGAGCCTCCAAGGTTTTTGCGGGGTCGGCGGTTTGCTATGCCAATGATGCCAAGATGAACTTACTCGGGATCCCCGAATGCTTGTTGGTGCAGCATGGCGCCGTTTCGGCCGAATGCGCCGAAGCCATGGCCTTGGCGGCGGCCGAAAAATTCGGGGCGGATTACGGTATGGCGGTCACCGGTTTCGCGGGTCCGGAGGGTGGGACGGAAGCCGACCCCGTGGGGACGGTCTATCTTGGGTATGCCTCACCCAGCGGGGTTTGGTCCCGTCGAATCTTCGTTTCCGGCGACCGCTTGCAGGTCAAGGTCCGCGCTGTCAACACGGCCCTCGATTGGATGCGACGAAAGCTGCACAAGTACCGCGTTGAGGATTTGATTCAGGGGGCTTGAGTCCGTTCGCCCCCGCGATTTGGGCGCGTTTTTTGGGCATGTGAAGCACAAAGGATTGCCAGAACCCCTGTTGGGGAGAAATTAACCAGCGGATGCCAGCCTTCTTCGCCATCGTCGCCGGGAAAGACGAATACCTCGTCGACCAGGATGCCCGTGCTTTTTATGATAAGGCCAAGGCGGCGGCGGGTGCGGATGCGGAAGCGGAGGTGATTTCGGGTGCCATGATTAGGGTGGAAGACGCCCGCCCGATTGAAATCCAGTTCTCTGAATCGGTGAAGACACTTTCGATGTTCGGTGGCCGGCGCGTCATTTGGTTACGTAACTTTAATTGGGTTTCGGACTCCAAGCAGGCCAAATCGCCTGAGGTGAAGGAGAGCCTTGAAAATATCTTACAAATCGCGACGGAGGCTTCGGATGAGGTTTCGATTATTATTTCGGCGACACCTTATGACGGCCGTCGTAAGGACCTGACGGAACTAAAAAAGGTCGCGAACGAATTTGTCGTGCACGCGGCCGCCACCAAGGGGTTCTTCGACAAGACCGACTCGCAGGCCGACCTCCAAGAGGGCCTGGCCGTTAATCATTTAAAGTCATTAGGCGTAAAATTTGAACGCGGTGTGCCTGAGGCTATCATTGGTCGGGTGGGGCAGTCCACCCGGTTGGTCTTGGGGGAGTGCGAAAAACTAGCGACTTACGTAGGGGCGGGCGGCACCATCAAGGAGACGGATGTCCTTCTGCTGGTCCCGACTTTTGGTGAAGGTGATTTCTTCGAGCCCGTCGAGGCGCTGGCCATGCGTGACTTGAAATGGTCGCTGGCTGCGCTCGACCGTTATTTCTTCAACGAAGATTCAAGCCGGCCTTTGTTGGCAGCTCTGCAGAATCGCATCCGTCTACTTATCCAGATCCGTTGTCTCGTCGACTCGGGTGACTTTCGGGTCACGGAGGCGGGTTTGCCGAAGGGGCAATTCGAAACCGCCAGCGGGCGGCATGGGCCGACTTTTGGTTCGGCGGCCAAATCGAGCGCCAATCTCTTTTCCCAGAACGCTTGGTATATAAGTAATAAAGTGGCCCCGATGGCCGCCCGTTATTCTTTGGCTGAATTAGTCGACCTGCAATTGGCCTGCGGGGCTTGTTTCGATGCCTCGAATCGAGGGCAAGATGAGACCGCCGTTCGGGCGATGATCATGCGGGCGCTTGCCGTCCGGCGTTCTCCCTGATATAAACTCAGACCTTTCCGATGGAACAAGATATCGTCCCCAACGTCCTCGCCGATCGCTACGCTTCGCCTGCGATGAAAGCCATCTGGTCCATCCGCGGCCGCGTGGTCCTCGAACGAGAATATTGGATTGCCGTCATGAAGGCCCAGAGCGACCTCGGCTTGGAGATCCCCGCCGCCGCCCTGAAGGCTTACGAAGACGTCAAAGATCAGGTGAACTTCGAATCCATCCGCGTCCGCGAAGAAGAAACCCGGCACGACGTCAAGGCACGTATCGATGAGTTCTGCGCCCTTGCCGGCTTTCAGCACGTCCACAAAGGACTGACTAGCCGGGATCTCACGGAGTCCGTAGAGCAGCTACAGGTTTTCCGTTCTCTGCAACTCATCCGCTCGAAATACGTCGCCGCCTTGTCGGCCTTGGCTCGTCGGGCTCAGTTGGACCGCGATGTTTTGATCGCCGCTCGGACGCACAACGTCGCTGCGCAACCGACCACGGTAGGGAAGCGGTGGGCGATGTTTGGCGAAGAATGCCTGCGCGGTGTGGCGCAGCTGGACGGCGCCTTGCATGATTTTGCCGCACGTGGGCTAAAGGGTGCGGTGGGAACACAGCTTGACCAACTTACGCTCTTCAGCGGTGATGCGGCGAAGGTTGCTGGCTTGGAGGCCCGCGTCTTGGTGCACCTTGGCATTCCACATGTGCTCGGCGCGGTCGGGCAGGTTTATCCGCGCTCGATGGACTTCGAAGTCGTCTCCGCCCTTTTGTCGGCGGCCTCCGGCCCATCTTCTTTCGCGAAGACCTTGCGCTTGATGGCGGGACACGAACTGGCCAGTGAAGGCTTCTTGCCCGGCCAGGTGGGTTCTTCGGCGATGCCGCACAAGATGAACGCCCGCACCTGCGAGCGCATCAATGGATTCCATATTATTCTTCGCGGGCACGTTGCCATGGCCGCTTCGTTGTCCGGCGACCAATGGAACGAAGGCGACGTTTCCTGCTCGGTTGTTCGCCGTGTGCTTTTACCGGATGCCTTCCTGGCAATCGACGGCCTATTGGAAGCTTTCCTTACCGTGCTTGGGCAGATGGAAGTAAATCGTCCGGTAATCGAGCGCGAGTCACGTCATTATCTCCCGTTCCTGCTCACTACCACCTTCCTCATGGAGGCGGTCAAGGCCGGGGCTGGGCGCGAAGCGGCGCATGAAGCGATCAAGGAACACGCCGTCGCCGTGGCTCGCGACCTGCGAACCGGCAAGATTGATAAGAACGACCTCGTGGACCGTCTGGCCGCCGATCGTCGGCTAAAGCTACCTAAAGCCCTGTTGGTCGAAGCGGTGACTAAGGCTGGAGAGCTCACGGGTGCGGCTGGCGCTCAGGTCGACGCTTTTATTCGCGTGACCGAGGCCTGGGTCCAGAAGGTGCCCGAGTCGGTTCAGGTTAAGGCCGGACGTATTTTATAGGCCTAAAGCGGGGGTGGGGCAGGGCGGAGGGTTTTCCGTGTTGCCAAGGGGCGGGGTGCTTCCCACAACCCACTTTTCAACCCGTTCCAACCATGTCCTCCCTACAAGGCAATCTTCTCGTCGCGCAAAGCGGCGGCCCCACCCCAGTCATCAACGCCAGCCTCGCCGGGGTTATCGCTGAAGCCCTGAAGCATGAGGACGAAATCGTCGAAATTTACGGCGGGCTGAATGGCATCCAAGGTATCCTCAATGAACAGCTTATCGACTTGGCCGCTGAATCTCAGCAAACGTTGCGCGCCCTGAGTCACACGCCTGGCGCCGCGCTCGGTACCTGTCGCTATAAGGTGAAGAAGCAGGAAGACTTCGACCGCATCCTGCAGGTCTTCGAAGCCCATAATATCCGCTACTTCCATTACATCGGCGGCAATGACTCGCAAGATACCGCCGCGAAAATCGACGCCCTTGCGAAAGAGCGTGGCTACGAGCTGCGGGTCGTCGGCGTACCTAAGACAATCGATAACGACTTACCTTTGACGGATCACTGCCCGGGTTTCGGTTCGGTGGCCAAACATATCGGCGTGACCGTCCGCGAATTATCGCTCGATAACGCTGCCATGGGTCAGAACGACTTCGTTTCTATCCTTGAAGTCATGGGTCGAAATGCAGGTTGGCTCGCCGCCTCCTCGGTTCTCGCCCACCGCAAGGAAAAGCGCGATGACCGCAATCCTTCCAATACTCACTACGGCTGCAACGCACCCCACATCGTGCTCTTGCCCGAAGTGCCTTTCAATGCCGACAACTTCATCCGCCGGGTCGAAGAGGTGTTGAAAAATAACGGTCACTGCTTCGTCGTTGTCTCCGAAGGCGTGCAAGATGCCACGGGTAACTACCTAGGAGCAGACACCTCAAGTACGGATTCTTTTGGGCATGCCGTACTCGGTGGTGCCGGTGAATACCTTCGCGCGCTCGTCGAAGAACGTTTTGATGGCGTGAAGGCACGTTCTTCCAAGTTAGGCATCACCCAGCGTGCCGCTTCCCATAACGCCTCGAAAACCGATGTTGATGAGGCTGAGCTCTGCGGTCGCGAGGCCGTCAAGGCGGCGATCAATGGCGAATCTGGTAAGATGGTTATCCTGGCTCGCTCCGAGAAAGAGAACTATGCGGTCCATACGCTTTTGGCCCCACTAAATGAAATTGCCAACGGCGTTAAGGCCTTCCCGGAGAAATGGATCGGCGAAGACCGCATGTCCATACACCCTGATTTCATCCGTTATGCGTTGCCCCTGATTCAGGGAGAGTTGCAACTGCCTTACGATCAAGGGCTTCCGAAATATGCCCAACTTTCGGCCAATCTGGTCCAGCGCCGCTTAGACAAGTACGTTACGGCCTGAAGGCCGTTTGAAGTCTAAAAGGCCTGCTCATTTTAAGTGGGTCTTTTAGTTTACGGATTGCAAGGGAGGGGCAGCTCTTCAATTCTCTCGGTCTCACCCTACTAAGGCAATTATGCGTGTTTCCATTAAGACTATCGCTTTGATATTAACCGCGCTTTTCCCTGCGCTCGCTTCGGCGGCTTTGCAGAACGGAAAAGTCGAGGTCGGATTGGTCAAAGGAACTGCATCGCTCATCGATCCGCAGACGGTAAAAAAGCCTCTGGCCTCCGGCTTAGTTTTTCAAGAAGGCTACACCGTTGAGACGAACTTAGAATCAACGGCCGAACTTATTCTTTCCAACGGGTCTACTTTGATCGTCAGCCCCAACACTTTATTGGAAGTACGGACTTTTAAGCAAGTCGCCTCCAGTTTGATCATCGAAGGTTCTTACCAAAAGCTCGATAAGGAGCCCAGCCCTTCGGTCACTGAAATTCAGGTCAAGCGCGGTAAGGTTCTCGGCGAAGTCCGGAAGCTTAATCCGATGTCATCATATACGATCAAGACTCCCGTCGGCGTCGCGCGTATTCGTGGTACGATTTACGAAGTTGGATACGAAGAGGATAAAAACGGTATGGGAACTCTGAGTGTCGCTTGCGTCCGCGGTTCAGTGGAGGCCACGGTCTTTGCTTCGAGCTCTGGCCCTATCTCGGTTGCGCCAGGTCAGCAGGTGACTGCCGTGGCTCCTGCCCCACCTCCGCCTGCCGCTGAAGAAAAGCCAGCTACCGCTCCGGCCGCTGGTGCCCCAGCTACCGCCCCGGCCGCTGGTGCCCCAGCTGCCGCCCCGGCCGCTGGTGCCCCAGCCGCTGCTCCTGCTGCTGGTGCCCCTGCTCCTACTGCCTCTGAGCCAGCCCCGCCTGCTCCCCCTGCGACGCCTGTTTCTATTACGACTTCGGCAATGGATTCCAGAACGTTGAGTTCAATTGCGCAAACATTGGCCACTTCAACGTCTCTCCCTCCGACGTTCGCACAAGAAGTTAGTGCCCAAGCGACGCTCGCGCCGCCGCCGGTTGAGGCTAAACCTGCTACCGATGGAGCCGCAAAGCCTGCTGCCGACGGAACGGCAAAGCCTGCTGCTGAATCAACTGAAAAACCTGCGGAGTCCAGCCAGGCTACAAGTTCCACCGCACCTACGGCCCCCATGTCGACTTCAACGGGTGGCGGCGGTGGCAGCGCAATCGACCAGCTTGTCCAAAAGATTACGGATACGGTTCAGCAGAATGTAGAAAAAGCCGTCCAAACTAATCCGTCCGGCACCGGAGGCTGATTTTCGGAACTTAATTTATGGCGTCGTTTTTTAAGTCAATTTTGATGGTAGGCCTTCTTGCGTTGCCTGGGTTCGCTCTCGCGGCTTTGCAGAACGGCAAGGTTGAGGTCAGCCAGGTTTCCGGTCAGGTCACAATGATTGATGCGACTTCGCATCGCAAAGTCTTGACGGTAGGTACCGTCTTTCAGCAAGGCACCCAGGTTATCACGGCCGCTGGAGCTTCGGCGGAACTTCAATTATCGAACGGTTCGACAATCTTGATCAGTCCGGACTCCCACTTGGATCTCCGAACGTTCAGACAGGTGCCTTCGCGTGATATTGTCGGAAGCGATTATCAGAAGGTAAGCAAGGAGCCTAGCCCCTCGGTGACCGAAGTGATTCTTTTGAAGGGCAAAATCGTCGGTGAAGTCAGGAAGTTGAATCCATCGTCCACTTATACCGTCAAGACCCCCGTGGGTCTGGTGGCAATTCGCGGTACGGTTTACACGGTCGAGTGTGGCAAATCACCTGTTACTGGACTTGATTCGATTGAGGTGCAATGCGTGCGCGGAGCCGTTGAGGCGACGATTTATGAATATGGCACGGGTCCGGTGGCGATTGCTCCTAGCCGTCGCT
>CAILOT010000146.1:0-41988 GCA_903835965.1 uncultured Opitutia bacterium | reverse complement strand
TTCGCCTATACCTGCGTGCCGGCTTAGCCTTAAATATAAAGCCCATTTCGCATACCCATTCTTATCCTCAGTCGTAGCGATATAATAAATATCTGATGTTCGCAAATGATCCAGCATCCCTATAACTTACTAGAATATTTACTATTTACTACTTCGAAACACGATTGTGGCCTGAGAAAAAGTGATAAGCGATATCTTGTATGCCTAAATCAGACGCAAGGAGACCCTATTACGCACCCTTTATTTGCTTTTCTCTTTCTGCTGCACGTTGAAGCTCTTTGAGCGTTTCCAATTTCTTGCCAATTTCTTTTTCGATTTGTTGGGAACGCTGACTTCCGGCTAAGACGTCCTTCAGCGACATTTTCTTTTCAAGGATGGCGAGACCATTCCGGGCGCCTTCGAGAGTTATTGCGGCCAGATGAAAATATGCGTAGGACTCAATTTTATCTTTAGCTACGCCTTCGCCTTTGGCGTAGCAAACCCCCAAGTTATATTGGGCGAGGTCATACCCTTGTTCAGCGGCCTTGAGATACCACGAGACGGCTTCGATTTCATCTTTATTTACGCCTTCGCCTTTGGCGTAGCAAACCCCTAAGTTGCATTGTGCGTTGGCATGGCCCTGTTCGGCGGCCTTGCGAAACCACAAGACGGCATGGAATGAATCCTTCTTTACGCCCACACCTTCGTCGTAGCATCTTCCTAAAATACATTGTGCGTTGGCATAGCCTTGATCGGCAGACTTGCGAAACCACAAGACGGCATGAAATGAATCCTTCTTTACGCCTTCACCTTCGTAGTAGCAAACCCCTAGATTGTATTGCGCGTCGTCATCCCCCTGCTCGGCAGCCTTACGAAACCAAAAGGCAGCCTGGACAGAATCCTTTACCGTGCCTTTGCCGTTAAAGTAGGAAATTCCAAGGGCATCTTGAGCTAAGCTATTACCCTGTGCCGCCGACTTTTGATACCACAAAACGGCTTGAACTTCATCCTTCGCCGCACCTACGCCATTCGCGCAGCAATTTCCTAACAAATATTGAGCTAAGCTATTACCCTGTGCTGCCGACTTTTGATACCATAAGACAGCTTGAGCTTCATCCTTAACTGTACCTACGCCAAAATAGTAACCGAGGCCAACTACGGTTTGAGCTACTGGGTTACCTTTATCGCCTTCTGTTTTAAGTTTAATAAAAGCATTAACCACCTCTGGCGTCATACTAGCCTGCGACGTAAGAGCCGACATTGATATAAGTAGTCCGAGAATACTGGTAATCTGTACAAGTTTCATAACGCGTATAGTCATAAGACGGCTTACTTCCCGGCCTGCTTCGCCTCGATCTTAGCTTCGATCTCTTTCTGCAATTCCTTTGAGCGTTGCTGACCACGGAGTCTGGCTTCGGGGGATAAAATCTTTTCAAGGATGGCGAGAGCCTTGCGGGCATCTTCACGGGTTATGCCGGCAAGACTATAATAAGCGTAGGCTTCTGTTTCATCTTTCACAACGCCTTGGCCTTTGGCGTAAATAACTGCTAAGCTGAACAGGCCATCGGGATTCCCCTGTTCGGCAGCTTTTCGATACCAAAAGAAAGCTTGAGCAGAATCCCTCACCACTCCTAACCCCTCGTCGTAGTAATACCCCAACTCGTATTGAGCTTTCACAGTTCCCTGTTCCAGGGCTTTATACCAAGATAATTCTAGCAATAAACTTTGATCGCTGTGCGACCAAATTGGATCATGTACGAAATTTTCCACGAAGTATTTGCGAGACACTACCGGCTGTTCCGCGGCCTTGCGGAACCACAAAGCGGCTTGAACCAAGTCCATCAACACGCCTTCGGCATTATTGTAGCTCATCCCTAATCTGAATTGGGCATCGGCATCCCCTTGTTCAGCAGCTTTTCGATACCACTTTACTGCTTGGATATCATCCTTAGTCACGCACCGCCCATCGGTGTAGCACAAACCTAAGTAAAATTGGGCATCGGCATCACCCTTTTGGGCTTTCACCTTGCACTCCTGAAAGGCCTTAGCATCCAGAATCTCAGCGGCCTTACTATACCACTTGACGGCTTGAATGGTGTCCTGCGCAACCCCTTCTCCAAAGTTGTAGCAACTCCCTAAACTATTTTGGGCATTGGCGTCCCCTTGTTCCGCCTTCGCTTTAAACTTCTCAAACTTCATAACTTCCTCAGGCGTCATCCCGGCTAACGCCTGCTTCGGCATCAACGCCAGGAGTCCAAAGATAAAAGCGACCAGCCAAAGCTTAGGAAGGCGTGAGGTCATAAGATTGCAGGGAGACTTCGCTGGCTTGGGACTTCAGATGCCCATCATGGTTTTAAATGCGCTCTCGTCTGAAGTAGGCTTATCTTTTCCTCTTATGACGCCATCAATAAGCCAATCAGGCCCTTTCGCATTCAGTACATTAAGCAATTCAGGGTTCTTGACCAAGGCGTACTGAATCATCCCCTTTTCGACTTCAGAACAAATCTTACCGGGGACTTTCTTCTTTGTCCCTTCGGGTACTATGAAAAACATTACGGGTGATCCATGAATGCCTTTCGCGAAGACCAAACCATACTTGTTAAGCTTATGTTGCTCCATACATTCTTGGCGCATGGTTTTAGTGGCCTTGCCGACATACCAAGGAGTAAATCCTTTGCCGGAGCGCATCGCAAAAATGTAAACCCCCGACTTATCCGCAAGTGACTGATTCTCCAGCCGAACCAAAAACTCCTTCTTATTCTCAGGCAATATGCACTTGGACGCTTTCTCGTCGTGGTAATCAACGTCAATAGGTCCAATAAGTTTTAGTTCTGTGGTCATATATGAATTCATATATAAACCTTGGTCGACCTCCGAGGTCAACCGGGTATCGCCTTTGTGAACCTAAGCTCAGCCGATACAGGAACGGCCTTCCCTATCGCTAGGGCTCGGTCGGCCTTCTGTTAACCCGATACAAGATACAGGGGGCAGGGAGGGAAGATACAGGGGCAGGCTAACCTATGCAGGATAGATTTAACCCGATGCAGGGTGGCAGGCCTTTCGGCTTATGCGTCCCGGCGTTTTGCATCTAAGGGGTCGGGCAACCCTCCGGCCTGAATTATAATCGAAATCTTAAATAGTTTGCCGAAGCCGGGCCTCTGGCGAAGATGTTGGGACTATGAGCGAAGTAACCACGATGGAAAAAAGGCTTCGTAAGTCGTCGTGGCCTATTTTTGTTATCGGTGGTGCGCTTCTCGTCTTGGGCAAGCAGTCACAAAGCGCCAATCTTGAGAGCTATGAAAGTTCGGCTCGCCTTCGAAGTCAGCTTGATGCCGGGAATCTTAAAGTAGATGCGGGGACAGCTTACCTGATTAAGAAGCATAGCGACGAGTCATTACGCGAGGACGGTGTGGTAATAGAGTCGGTCGGCTTTGTGCTTTTGCTGGTAGGGGTCGGACTCGCGATCTATGCAAATAGACTCCGCAAGAAGCGTGAGTAAGCAGCTATGAATAACCCCGAACCCCCCGAGCGCGCCTTTAAATGCCAATGTTGCAAGGCCTCATTCCTGCATCCTCAAACCGCGAAGTGGAGGAACGGTTTAATCACCTTAGGCGTTGCGGTCTTTTATGCTTCCGTCGCCCATAACACTTATTATTCACGCGAGCCTTGGCCACAATGGTTATCCTTTCTCTGCTTATTAATTGCGGGAGGCCATGCGCTCATTGCCTTTGCGCAACTTCTGGTAGCCGGATTCCGTGAGCCTTGCTGTCCTGAGTGTCATTCCAGCAATATATCTCGGCCTTGAAGATCGAAGTCTAAGGCTTTCCCCTGAGTGGTAGTCTTCAGCTCAACCTGGTTACGCATGATCCGTTCCGGTGGTTTTATTGTCCGATGAAGCAATCCGACCGCCCCGACCGCTTCATGCGCCAAATTGCCGCGTCTATCCCGAAGGCCTGCTCTCGGTGCGCCTGCGGCCCTCTCGCGAGGGCTTTTTCATGCGCATCCGAAAGGCCTCAGCGGACGTTCCAGAAGATGATAAGGTTCTTGGTCTGGCGTCCGGCTGCGATCAGGTCCGGCTTGCCGTCACCATCAAGATCGGCGGCCTTAAAATCTTCGACGGCCATCTCTTGCGTGGAGATGGTGCTCGTGCGCCAAGTCTTGCCCGCATCGTCGAGCGACGTGAGTAGGCGGATGCCGGGATTCGTCCCGCGCCAGCCAATCATGAACTGATCTGACTTGGTGCCGAGAAAGTCAGCGCAAGCGACGGCATGGCCGTCCTTGAAGCCATCCAGGACTTGGAGTCGGTTCCAAGAGCCGTCGGCGGCTTTGGTGTAAACAGCTGAGGCGGTGCCGTGCATGGGTTCGACGGTCGCGAGGAAGGTCTGGCCGTTCGGCAACTTGCCGTCGCGGACTTCACCGACGGCGACGTTGGTCAGTTGCACGGAGGTCCAGCCGTCGCCCTGCGGAGCGTTGAACCAGAGGCCTTCTTTGGAGCCCGAAAGAATCTGTTGAGCGGCGCCAGCGTTCCACCGGACAGGTTGATGGTTATGCGTCATATGGCCGACGTCGTTGATGACATGGATCTTCCATTCGTCCTTCGGATTGGCCGGCTTTTCATAGGCGAGCAGTTTGGCGCCGACGCCCGCACCCGCCTTATTGCCCACGCCGTGCAAAGGCTGGACGACGAGATCCCATCGTCCCTTGGCGACTTCGACCCATTGCATGCGGTGGACGGTCGGCTCATGGTGCAGCTTTACCGCCTCCCATTTCTGGGTGCGATCGGCCGGCGGGATAAGATAAAAGACCGCGCCGCTCTTGACGGTATCGGAGGCATTCCAGCCGGCGCCTACGGCGATGGCGCACTTGCCCGAGCCATCGATATCTTGGGCGGCGACGCAGACGTTGTCTTCCTTGGTAAGGTCTTCGGCGATGATGTGCTTCTTCCAGTCAGGGTTATGATACCACTGCACCGTATGCTGGTCGGCGAGAATGATGTCCGGCTTGCCGTCGCCATCGACGTCGGCAATCGCCAGCCCGTAACCGATGCTGACTTTATCGATCTCCTGCGCTTTGAATTTTGGCTCAGGTGGCGCGGCGAAAGACGCGGCGGCGAGAAGTAGGGCGATAATCGAGGCGGGGCGCATGCGGTCAGTAAGCCGCTTGACCGACCGCTGTCGAACCAGACTTCAGGCCGTCAGGCGCTCGAGGCATTCCTGGTAGAGGGCCTGCGTCTTGGCGACGACGTCCGCGGGAAGGGTCGGTCCAGGCGCGGTCTTATTCCAAGGCTGGGCTTCGAGCCAATCGCGGACGAATTGCTTATCGTAAGAAGGTTGCGCCCGGCCTGGTTGCCACGTCGAGGCTGGCCAATAACGGGAAGAATCCGGAGTCAGGACTTCATCGATCAGCACGAGCGAACCATCGGGCGCATGACCGAACTCGAATTTAGTGTCTGCTAGGATCACGCCGGCCTTGGCGGCCCGGTCGCGTCCCATCTTATAAAGAGCGATGGAAGTATCGTGGACTTTTCGGAAAACATCCGGACCTAAGATTTCGCTGCAGCGCGCGCAGGTGATGGCTTCGTCGTGACCTTCGGCCGCCTTGGTCGAGGGGGTAAAAATTGGCTCAGGCAGCGGTGAACCGTCGAGCAGACCTTTAGGGAGCGCATGATCCAGGATCGCGCCGGTCTTGGTATATTCCTTGAAGCCGCTGCCGGCGAGGTAGCCGCGAACGACGGCTTCGACGGGTAGAGGGACGAGTTTGCGCACCAGCATCGAGCGCGGGATCAGGTGTTCGTGTCCTTTGAGGGCGCGCGTCAAAGCCGCCAGGTGATCGGGCACGAGGTGCGTCGGGAACACCGCTTTAGCTTGTTCGAACCACCAAAGGCTGATTTGCGTAAGTAGAATGCCTTTACCGGGAACGCCATTGGGCATCACGACGTCGAAAGCGGACAGACGATCCGTAGCCACGATGAGGTAGTGTTCGCCGAGATCAAAAACTTCGCGGACTTTACCTTTGGCTTTGAGAGGGAACGGCAGGCCCGTGACGGTCATCAGTGCTTCCTTGGGCAAGGGCGGCGTTTTCATTCTGCTGACCAAATAGGCATCGGCAGGCCGTAAGGGCAAGGAGAAGGTGATAAAGCGGGCATATTAGAGCGTCTAAGCGGGGTGCGGCCCGACGCACGTTGACTATGGGAAATCGGCGGAGAACATGGGTATCACCCCAACTAAAACCTGATGACCAAAACAACCCCCCTGCTCGGACTCGTCATCATCCTGATGATCGGCGCCTTTTATTTCACGCGCAGCCCGGGTCTGGGTGCTTCGGATGTTCGACTCTATGTCCGCCACAACGTCGCGGATTATGCCGTCTGGAAAAAGGGTTACGATGCGTTCACGCCGATGCGTGGTGATGTTTTTCATCAAGCCGTCTTCCAGTCAGCCAGCGATCCGAAAGACGTGACGGTCATCCACGACTTCCATTCGATGGAGGCCGCCCAAGCTTTTGCGAACTCTCCGCAACTCAAGGAGGCCATGGGTAAGATTGGCGTCGTGGGCGCTCCGCAAATCTGGTTCACGAAGTTAGGGGCCAAATAAAGAAGAAGCGAAGCTGCGACGACCAGATCATTGCCGCTGATCATTCAGGTGCGACCGTTGGTATCCATCATTCGCCATGCCGAAGAAAATTTGGTGAAGTGCACGCTTGAGCCGTTACGTCACCGACCTGAACTGGAATTCATCGAAGCCTCCGGGGAGACGACCTTGGACGGAACGGGAATGTTATTATTGGAGGTCGGGGCTCCGCCCATCACGCTCGCTGACGCTGGGCGCAGGCTGATCTTACTGGATGGAAGCTGGAAGCAGGTTGCCGAATTGAGGGCGCGCGTCACCGGCCAGCCCATCGGCCGCTCGCTGCCGCCGATCCTCTCTTCCTACCCGCGCCGGAATCGGGAAGGGCTTGATCCCGTGGAAGGGTTGGCTTCGGTCGAAGCGCTTTATTTCGCCTTACGACTGCAAGGGCATGACGACCCGACGCTTTTGGCGCATTATTATTGGCGCGAAGAGTTCTTGGAAAAAATCCGGGTCGCGATGAGCGAGCTGCGCTGATGGAAATCTTCGACGCCCATTGTCATTATCAGTTCGCCGAAGTGCCCTATGCCGCCGTCGAACTGGCACGAAGTGAGGGTGTCGGCTTTGCGGTGATCAACGGTTCGTCTCCGGATGACTGGGAGGATGTGGCCCGACTTGCGCGCCGTGATGGACGAAATCTTCCCTCATTCGGTTTGCACCCTTGGGATGTGCCGGCGGTAAAGCCCGGCTGGGCGGAGCAGTTACGTGAATACTTGCTGATGTTTCCCGCCGCCGCCGTGGGCGAAATGGGATTGGATCGATGGGTGAAGGATTTTGATGCGGAGGCACAGGAGCGGGCATTCCGCCTACAGCTCGCCTTGGCCGTCGAACTTAACCGGGCACTCACCATCCATTGCGTGAAAGCCATCGGGCCCCTGATGGAACTCTTGCGCGTTGCGCCGCTGCCTGCCCGCGGATTTCTGCTGCATAGCTGGAATGGTCCAGTGGAATTAGTGCCGGAGTTGAGCCAGCTGGGGGCTTACTTTTCCTTTAGCGCTCACCATTTACTGCCCCGTAAGCTTGAGCTACGTTCACAGTTCGCCGCCGCCATCCCGCGCGATCGCATCTTGATCGAGACCGATGCTCCGGCCTTATGTCCGGTACCCGACTATCGTCGCCATGAGCTGCCGCCCGGGCCAGATGGTACGGAATCAAATCACCCAGCTAATATCTTTAAAACCAATGAACAGTTGGCTTTGACGTTAGGCGTCACGCCGGAGGTTTCGGCGGAGCTGACGCGGGCAAATTTTCGCTGGCTATTTATCGGCCCGCAGAAGTGAGAGCCGGATAGCTTCGCCTGCGGCTGCGAGCCCGAAGGCACCAGCGACATGCGAGGCCGTGCCGTAACCCCACTCGCAGTTGGGGTTCAGCTCATTGTCATCGGGCAGCGTGCCGCCGGGCAGATCGGCGCAATCCGTCGGTTGGACCAGAGGTTCGTCGGACCAGACGCACGAAACGTGGAAGAGCCCTTTGCGCGGGAAATCAAAATTCTGCCGGAGCCGTTTACGCACGAGCATCATGAGCGGGTCATCCCGCGAGGCGGTCAGGTCCGTGACCTTGATGCGGGTACCGTCGAGGCGACCGGCGCAACCGCCGACGCTGACGAGCGGAATCTTGCGATTAAAGCATTCCGCGATCAGCCCGCATTTGGGCGAAAGCGAATCCATCGCATCGATCACCACGCCGTCGAAATCTTTCACGACCTCATGGGCGTTTAATTTGGAAAGGAAGCGCGGATGCAGCGTGGTGCGGATGGCGGGATGAATCGAGCGGACGCGTTCCGCCATCGCCTGGGTCTTCGCTTTGCCGTCATTGCCGGCGACGGCATGAAGCTGACGATTCGTATTAGAAATACAAACCGCGTCCCCGTCGACCAAGACCAAGTGGCCGACGCCCGTGCGGGCAAGCGCTTCCGCCGTCCAGGAGCCGACGCCACCTAAGCCCACGATGAGAAAAGAACTGCGCGATAGCCGTTCCATATTGGCTCGCCCGTAAAGACGGCCGATGCCGGCGAAGCGTTCGATGTAGGCAGGGTCCATCGCGACGCGGAATTAGGCGGACGGACGCGTAATCGCCTCGGCACGCTCGCGCAGGTCTGCCTCATACAGCGCGTTGAGCAGTTCATCGAGGTCGCCTTCGAGGACTTGTTCGATGCCGTGGACGGTGAGGTCGATGCGGTGATCCGTGATGCGATTTTGCGGAAAGTTATAAGTCCGGATACGTTCGGAACGATCTCCCGAGCCCACTTGGGTCTTGCGGGCGTCGGCCCGGACCTCGCGTTCTTTGGCGCGGGTCAGGTCGAGCAGACGTGCGCGCAGGACGCGCATGGCCTTCTGGCGATTCCGCAACTGGGAACGTTCGTCGGCGCAGTAGACCATCAACCCGGTGGGCTTGTGGATAATCTGCACGGCGGATTCGGTCTTATTGACGTGTTGACCGCCGGCGCCGCTGGCCCGTGCGACCGACATGTCGAGATCTTCGGGCTTTAGGACGACTTCAGCCTCTTCGGCTTCGGGTAGCACGGCGACGGTGGCGGCGGAAGTGTGGACGCGGCCCGAGCCTTCGGTAGCCGGCACGCGTTGAACGCGGTGGACGCCAGCTTCGTGGCGGAGCAGGGCGGTGGCCCCTTCGCCTTCGATGAGTAGGACGGCTTCACGCACCCCGCCAAGATCGGAGTGAGAGAGGGACATCAATTCGCATTTCCAACCTTTTTTCTCAGCGAATCGGGTGTAGGCGCGCATCAGCTCGGAAGCGAAGAGCGAGGCTTCTTCGCCGCCCGTGCCGGCTCGGATTTCTACTAGAGCATTACGAGAATCGTCGGGATTAGGTGGGATGATCGAGCGGATGAGCTGTTCCCGGGCGATTTCGACGGCCGGACCTAGCCGTTTGATCTCTTCTTCGGCCATGTGACGCATCTCCGTGTCGCTTTCGCGGGAAAGGGCGATGGCTTCGGCCAGCTCTTGTTCGAGGGCAACCAAGATATCATCCGCTTTCACGGCTTTGGAGGTGAAGCGTAGTTCGGCCCCCAAGGCGGCGGCTCGACGGCTATCCCCGAAGGTGGCCGGATCTGCCATAAACCCCTCAAGCTCGGTCAGCCTGCGGCGGAAGCTGGTAAGGTCGGGGCGGAGGGGGCTGGCGGACATGATCAGGTTTGGTCAATCGGGACTTGGACAGGCGAGGTCCCTTGGTTATTCAATGGAGGGGGGTAAGCCCCCTCCGCAAGCCCGACCTTTCACCCACTCCCATTTCTGATGCAGCCCAAGGAACCAGCCCTCCGTAGCACCCATGTCCTCACCTGTGTGTGGGACTTTGATAAGACCCTTTGCCCCGGATATATGCAGACACCGCTTTTCCGCGCTTTTGGCGTGGACGAGGAGCAATTTTGGAAAGAAACGAACCAGCTGCCGGCGCTCTATGCCCGGAAGGGGATCCGCACCCCTAAGGATTCAGTCTACCTTAATCACCTGCTCAGTTACGTCAAAGCGGGATCCATGAAAGGCCTGACCAATAGCCGCCTGCGGGAATTGGGGGCGGAGATCAAATTGTGCGACGGACTTCCAGAATTCTTTCCAGGGTTGAAGCAGTTTGTCCGAGAATTAGGGCACAAGCAAAACATCGAAGTCGTGTTGGAGCATTACATCATCAGCACGGGTTTGGCGGAGATGATCCGTGGGACCTCGCTCGCGGCCCATTGCGATGGAATCTACGGCTGCGAATTCTTGGAACACCCGTTGCCCCCGCATTTCACTAAGCAGGATGAATTGGCCTTGGATCTGCCGACTGAAATCACGCAAGTCGCGGCGATGGTCGATAATACCATCAAAACCCGCTTCCTTTTTGAAATTAACAAAGGCTCGAACAAGAATCCAGAGATCGATGTCAACGCCGTCGTGCGCACCGAAGATCGTCGGGTGCCTTTCGAGAATATGATTTATGTGGCAGACGGTCCGAGCGACGTGCCGGTCTTTTCGCTCTTACGTAAGAACGGCGGTAAAGCTTTTGCCGTCTATGTGCCGGAAAGCGAAGCCGAGTTCGCCCAGAACGACGCGTTGTTGCAGGCCGGACGCGTACACGGCTACGGGCCTTGTGATTATTCAGCCTCCTCTTTTACGCCGAAATGGATCCGTCACGCCTTGGCGGGGATGGTGGAACGTCTCGCCCAGGAACGCACGCGGGCCTTAGCCGCCCGGGTCACCCGCCCGCCGCGCCACATCCATCCCGAAGTTAATCCTGTGGGTCCTGAAGATACGGCGGCTCAAGGAACGCTCTTTGGCGAATAATCATGCCCGCTCCAGCCCGTAAACGTTCCGCCACCTTAGCACGACCCGCGAGCGAGAGTCGCCCGCTGCTCGCCGTCACCCTGGGCGTCATCGGCACCTTCTTGCTGGTCGCGATGGCATTCCATACCAACAAGGACAGTTTTTGGATGCGCGAGATGCTGGAGACGAAACTCAGCCTTCCGGCAGGCACCTCGGATAGTTTGGAGAGCAATCCTTGCGGATCTTTCGGCGCCAGTGTCGCGGTTCTCTTATTTAGTATCTTCGGCTATTCGGCTTTTTTGATTCCGGCTTTCCTGCTCATCGCAGCCTGGCTGGCCTTGAACCAACGCGCCCACACGTTGTGGCCAACGAAGGTGGCCTTGATGTCGGCCTGCATCCTTTTCGGCGCGCCCATCTTGGCGCTTTGGCTCGATCCGGAGTCAGGCCATATCGTGAATGCCGGTGCCTTTGATCCGAAGGGCTCGGGTGGCCTGCTGGGCAGTTTTATCTACGGTAGCATCTGCCTACCGGTTTTAGGCCCCATCGGGACTTGGATCCTCGTCTTCCCGTATGGATTTTGCTTATTAGGTTCTTTGGCGGACGATCCTAAGGCTACGCTCGCCTCTTGGATTGCAGAAATGCGCGATGGTTTGGGCGCATGGAATTCGGATCGCAAAGCCGCCGCCCAAAAAGTCGCCGAAGAAAACCGTCGGAAAGCCGAAGCTCTTGCCGCCGTGCGTCGGAAGCAGGAAGAAATCCGCGGCTTTGAAATCGCCCCGCTGGCGGTGCCGCCCGTCGAGGTGACCAAGCCCGAGAAGGTTAAGAAGGCGGAGCCGGTAGCTGAGGTGAAGAAAGATGAACCCGAGGAAGAAGCGGTCGAGGCGCAGAAGACAGTCAAGGCCGAGACGGTGACGATAACGCCTAAGGTCAAGGACGAGCCCGATCTAAAAGACCCGATTAAGCAAAAGACGACCCCGCCGCCATCCGGTAAGAAGGTGATTGTCATCAAGCCCGACGAAATCGAAAAAGCCAAAGCCTCCCAGACGCTGAAGCGGAAGGGAGATTACGTCTTTCCTGATATCAAATTCCTGACCGAGCCGGTAGCGACCAGCCAAGCCCCGGCGGAAGATTTCCGTAAGCGCGCCGCCGAATTGATCGAGACCTTGTCCCAATTCAAAGTCAGTGTGATTCCGGTCGACCCCGAAAATGGTATCGATGTCGGCATTCAGCAGGGCCCTTCGATCACGCGCTATGAAGTCAAGCCTGCCCCGGGCGTACGCGTCGAGAAGATCGCCAACCTCTCCAATAATATCGCCATGAACCTGCAGGCGGAGTCGGTGCGTATCCTCGCTCCGGTTCCGGGTCGTGGCACGGTGGGTATTGAGATTCCGAATAAAGTGCGCAAGGACGTGCTCCTGCGCGAGATCATCGAATCCAAGGCGTGGGCCGAATCGAAGATGGAAATCCCGGTCGTGCTGGGCGTCGACAGCGTCACGAATAAACCTGTCATCCAGGATCTGGCGAAGATGCCGCACTGCCTGATCGCTGGCTCCACGGGCCAAGGAAAGTCGGTTTGCATCAACGCTTTCATCGTTTCGTTGCTTTACCGGATGACGCCGGAAGACCTCCGCTTCATCATGGTCGACCCGAAGGTCGTGGAATTGCAGGTCTACAGTAACCTGCCCCATTTATTGATTCCGGTGGAGACGGATCCCAAGCGCGTACCGGCGGCCTTGAAGTGGCTCATCGCTGAAATGATGAGGCGCTATAAGATTTTCGCGAAGTGCGGCGTGAAGAACATCACGGGCTTTAATGCCAAGCTCGCGAAAGATGCCGGGGCTCCGAAGCAAGAAGAGTTGCCGCTCAGTCCGGATGAACAGGCGGCCGCTCGCGAGGCGGCAGAGAGCGTACTTGATGACGGGGTGAAGATTCCGAAGGAGAAGCTACCTTACATCGTCTGTATCATCGACGAGATGGCCGACCTGATGATGGTGGCGGCCCAAGATATCGAAACCTCGATCGCGCGCCTCGCTCAGTTGGCCCGTGCGGCCGGCATCCACCTGGTCGTCGCGACCCAGCGCCCGTCGACCGATGTGATCACGGGCTTGATCAAGGCAAACCTGCCGACCCGTATTGCTTTCAAGGTTTCCGCCTTAGTGGACTCCCGTACCATCCTGGATAGTCGCGGAGCCGAGACCTTGGTCGGACGCGGCGACATGTTGTTCATCCCGCCGGGTACGGCGACGTTGCAACGCGTGCAAGGAGCTTTCGTGGGCGAGCAAGAAGTGGCCGACATCGTGGAATTTATCCGGAGCAAGAACGGTAATCCGGAATTCGCCCAAGAGGTCGTCGATGCGATCGCGAATGCTTCGGAAGAGGGCGGTGGTGCCGGGATGGACGGCGAAGACGGGGAAGATCCGCTGGTCGCCCAGTGCTGGAATGTCATCAAGGAATCACAACGTGCTTCGGTATCGATGCTCCAACGCCGGCTCAATCTTGGCTATAACCGGGCGGCGCGCATGATGGATGTCCTGGAAGAGCGCGGGTATGTCGGGCCGGCGAATGGTTCGAACCCGCGCGAAATCATCCGCCAAGACTGACCCTCGGTTTGACTGAAAATAAAAGAGCCCGTCCTATTTATCGGACAGGCTCTTTTATTTGACGAACTTCTGAGAGATCAGGACTTCTTCTTTTTCTTCTTCTTTTCGGGTTCCGGGGTGGACGCTGGGGTCGCAGGTGGCGTGACCACTTTCGTCGGGTCGACCGTCGGGGCGGGATTATTCGGGTCAATCACCGGGCCGGTGACGGCCGGGGTGGTCTCGGTTGGTTTGACCGGAGCTGGGCTGGTCTCGGCGGCGTAGGCCAGATGGGCGAGCAAGCTGAGGGCGAGGAGGGAGCGCATGGTTATAGCAATAATACACCAATCCCGGGCGAAGGTTTCAGGCCGGCCGATTTCGCAAATAAAAAACCCCGGCGTGCCGGGGTTTGGGAAGAAGGCCAAGGCCCCGAACTTATTCTTTGGCAGGCTCGGCGGCAGCCTTCTTGCTGACTTTGACTTCGGCGGCCGTGGTATCGCCTTGGGTCGCGGCGGCGGCGGAAGCTTTGGTCTTCTTTTCGGCCTTGGGCGGAGGAGGTGTGCTGTCGCCGTCTTCGGTGGCAGGGGCTTTTTTCTTCGAACCTTTTAATTCTTTGGTCACGGCGGCGGTGCCGGTCGCGGCGGCTTCGAGCGTCTTGCCGTCTACGACAGCAGGTCCAGCAGGAGCCGCACCGTCGGAGCCGATCGCGTTGAGTTTGGCGATTTCATCCATCGCAGCCTTGGCGGCGGCGTTGGCGATTTGGGTCGCGGCATCAACCGCGCCGGCTGGCACGAGAGAGACCGGATCGGCGGCAGGTGCCGGTGCATCGGCTTTCTTGCTTTTCTTATCCGAGGAAGCCGTTGGGGTGGAGCCGTCTGGGGTCACCGTTCCCTTGTTGGTCTTAGGGTTGGACGTACTGGCGGCGAGGAGTGCGGCGAGGAGCAGGATATTCATCTTGCGTATAATACACCCCAAAAGGGCCATAGTTTCAAGACTCGTCAGGACGCAGAATGAAGAAGACCGCGCCCAGGATGCAGAAAAGGCCCTAAAGGTGTCCCAGCGCTATTTCTTACCCCTGAAAATCAGCATAAATGGCACGGAAGTGACCCAGGTGATATATACCTGAACATCCTTAAGTTGGGTGCCCGAGAGACCGCCGACCTAGCCCATGCGATTAGCTGGCACCATGAACAGGTGCCTCAGGCGGGCCGGCAAGCTTGCGGTGAACTCAGCGAGCCGTCCAAGCGGCATCACGAAGGTCGAAGGTGCGCAGGACGATTTCCCGCCGTTTGCGCGTATAGACGACATGCATGACTTCGTGGCCGTCTTGCTGGTCGAGCAAGGCGCTGGGGTAACTGACTTCACCTTCGCCGCGCTTCAATTGATCAAGCAACAGGGGTTGCCCCCACTGCCCCTCTTCGTTGCGAAGGACGGCATCGAGCGTCAGCCGGTTCGTTCCATGGTTGAGGATTGCGGCGACCCGGCCGTCGGAAAGCACAACCGCTTCGAGGCCAGAGTTTGGGTTGGGCAGACTTGTGGCCTTCAAGGGAGTCCAACTCCGGCCAAGATCGCGCGAGGTCGATTGCGCGACGACTTTTTCGCGCGTACGAAGCAAGGCAAGGAGTTGACCGTCCGGAAGGAGAACCACGGAAGGTTGGATAGCATTGAAGGGTGGTTCGCCTGGATTCGGCACGATTTTTTGCCAAGCAGTGGCATCGGAGGGATCTCCGGGGTGGCTAAGAATTTCGAAGTGCGGCCGCCAAGGATTACCCAAGGACTTATCAGCGGATTCGTCGCTGCTCCCGAAGAGAAGGGAGCCGTCATGTAGCGCAAGGGCCCGGCAGCGGATCGGCCCAAGGAAAGTGGCGGGTAATTTCTTAGCTTCGGTCCAGGTTTTGCCGCCATCGCTCGAACGTTTCCAAAAACCTTGCCACTCTGGGATGAGTTTCGAGGCCTTATAATAAAGGGTCACGGAGCCGTCTTTGGCCGGAACGAGCACAGGATTCCAACAAGGGATTCCCTGATGGTCGGCGACGGTGATCGGAACTGACCACTCGCGCGTCTGGGGGTCTCGGCGGGTGAAGCGGATGACGACATCATCGGCGCCTTCTTTTGCTCCGGAAAACCAGACCGCCATCAAGGCGCCATCCGGAGTCTTGATGACGTTAGAGGCGTGGCACTCTGGCCCATAGCCATCGCTCAAGACCGTCTCGCGATAAGGCGGGGGAGTTCGGGCATTCTCTGCCATGACCAAGGCGACGGAATTCAGAAAAAACCAGAAGCCGAAACGAAGAGACATGCCCCTAGGGATATGCCCGTGGTATCGACTTGCAATGTCAGGATTTATCCCAGTATCGGCGGGCATGGCTGATATTCAGGAATTATTTATCCAGAACAAGGCTTGGTCGGCTTCCGTCAGTCAAGCGAAGCCGGACTTCTTCGAAACCCTCTCCCGGCAGCAATTTCCCCGCTATCTCTGGATCGGCTGTTCGGATAGTCGGGTTCCGGCCAACGAGATCGTCGGACTTTTGCCAGGCGAGCTGTTCGTCCATCGCAATGTCGCCAACGTCGTCGTCCATTCGGACTTAAATTGCTTGTCGGTCTTACAGTATGCCGTCGATGCCTTGAAGGTGGAGCATGTCATCGTGTGCGGACATTATGGATGCGGCGGCGTGCAGGCTTCGCTCGAACATCGTAAACTAGGGTTGATCGACAACTGGCTCCGGCACGTGCGCGACGTGCATCATAAGCACGCCTTAGCCGTCGAGTCGGTTTTGGGTCCAGCAAAACTCGATACCCTTTGCGAGCTCAACGTCATTGAGCAGGCCCTTAACGTCTGCCAGACGACCGTTGTCCAGGACGCCTGGGCGCGCGGGCAGGCCTTGCAGGTACATTCATGGATCTATGGCCTAAAGGACGGCTTAATAAAGGACCTAGGCTTGAACGTGGACCGTCCGGAAGAACTCACGCCCGCTTACGGGAAGGTATTATCCCGGTATCGCGCTTAGGGGGTTTGACTAAGGCGGACCCGGCGTTGAGCAATCATCAGCAGGGAGGTAGACGAGGGAATGACACTTGATGATCGCCCGCGTGAACGTTTGGTCCGTTTGGGGCCGAGGGCTCTCTTGGATACCGAACTCATTGAGTTACTCATCGGCACAGGGACGAAAGGATCGCCGAGTCCTGTGGTGGCGACAAAACTTTTGACGGAAGCCGGAAGCTTGGCGGCGTTGGCGACCTGGGATACGCACGACTTCGGCAGGGTGCATGGGTTAGGGCCGGCGAAGGCCGCGGAGCTGGCCGCCGCGATGGAACTGGCCCGACGCATCCGGGAACGCGCGCATGATCCGGGAGAGAAGCTTGATGCGCCCGGAAAAGTGTGGGCCCGACTGGAGCCATTGTCGGCCGGCCTGTCGGTCGAGAAATGTTGGGTCTTATGTTTGAATCGCCGCAACCGGCTACTGGCTTTGCAGGAAATAAGTTCGGGTACGGCCACGAGCTCGCTCTTGCATCCGCGTGAGGTCTATCGTCAGGCGCTCAAGCATTCGGCGTCAGCCGCCATCGTGGCTCACAATCACCCCAGTGGCGATCCGTCGCCGAGTCCGGCGGACCGCGCGGTGACCCGCCAATTGGCGGAAGCGGGCCGGGTGGTCGGCGTGGAGTTGCTCGATCATGTCGTCATCGGTCGTCCTGAGTCCGATCCGGCCGGCAAAGGCTGGTTTAGTTTCGGGGAAGCAGGCTTGATTTAAGGGAACTTACCCGTGTGCTGGACTGTCCCCTTAAAGCGCATGTTTTCCCGCCGTATATTTAAAATATTAGCTATCGTCCTGGCGCTTGGCGGACTGGGCTACGGCGGACGGCAGGGAGCGCGCTATTACCGTAAGAACTTAGCCGCGCCGAGGGGCGGGGAAGTCGTCTATCGGGAGGATTGCATGCGGTGTCACGGGCCGGTGGGGCAGGGCGTGGCCGGCAAGTCTGACGAACCCTTGGTCGGCGAAAAATCGGCAGCGGCGTTGGGCCGCTATGTCCGCAACGAAATGCCAGAAGACGATCCAGGTTCCCTTTCCCTCGCTGACTCGAACGCGGCGGCGGAATATATCCACAAAGCTTTTTATTCCGCCGAAGCCCGCGCTCGGAATCATCCGCCGCGCATCGAATTGGCGCACCTGACCGTCCGGCAATACCGCGAAAGCCTTTCGGATCTTCTGGGTTCCTTGCGGCGGACGACTTCGACTGCCGAGGCCGGCGGCCTGAGCGCCAACTATCGCGAGAAGAAAGACAAGGATGCGCCAACCAAGGATTTCCTGAAGCGCATCGATCCCGTCATCGACTTTGATTTTGGAAACAAGCCGCCGGAGCAAGGGACTAATGCAGAGCAGTTCTTCATCAACTGGACGGGGTCGCTCATCGTTCCCGATACCGGCGAATATGAGTTTCGGATTACGACCCCCAACGGGGCGCGCCTTTACGTGAACCCTCCGGACAACGGTTCGGAGAAGAACGCTCTCATCGACCTTTGGGTTGGTTCCGGCGTTTCGCGCACCGTGCAGGCGCCACTCTTCTTGCTGGGAGGTCGCAGCTACCCACTGAAGGTGGAATTCTTTAAATTCAAAGACAAGAACGCCGGCATGAAATTAGAGTGGCGACCGCCGGGCGGAGCGTGGACGGTCATCCCAGCCGAGAGCCTTTCTCCGAAGTTTTCGAGCTTCGTTGACGTGATCGATGTTTCGATGCCTCCCGATGACAGCAGCATCGGTTATGAGCGCGGCGTATCGGTTTCGCGCGAATGGACCGAGTCCGTCGCGAAAGGCGCCTTACAGGTTTCGGCCCATCTCGGTGGGCGTTTGTTTGAGTATGCCGGCACTAAGGCTGAGGCCGCTGATCGCGGCGAAAAGCTGAAATCCTTCTGCCTGCGTTTCGCCCAGCTCGCCTACCGCCGGCCGCTCGCCGATGCGCAGAAAGCCGATATCGCCCGAATTTTCGCCGAGGGCGTAGCGCCTGAGACTGCGGCCAAGCGGGCCTTGATCTTCACGCTTTCATCGCCGTATTTCCTCTATCCTGGTATCGGTCCGCAGGATGACTATGCCATCGCCTCGCGTTTGGCGCTGACGCTCTGGGATTCGATACCCGACGAAACTCTACTCAAAGCAGCTGCCGCTGGTTCATTACACGACGAGAAGCAGGTCCGCCTGCAGGCTCAGCGCATGATGAAAGATACGCGGGCCAAATCCAAGCTGCGCGACTTTCTGCATCATTGGCTACACGTGGAAGAAGGTGCCGAGATTGCCAAAGACCAGAAAGAGTATCCGGGCTTCGACCAAGGAGTCGTCATGGATCTGCGTACTTCGCTCGACCTGTTCTCCGAAAGCGTCGTGTGGTCTGAAGCGTCCGATTACCGCCAGCTTCTGCTGAGCGACACCCTCTTGATGAACAATCGATTGGCGAAGTTCTACGGCCAGAAGATAGCGCCTGGCTCCGGCTTTCAGCCCGTCAAAATGGATGCTGACCAACGTGCAGGCGTGCTGACGCACCCCTACGTGCTCGCTACGTTTTCGTACACCAAATCATCTTCGCCGATCCACCGCGGCGTATTCGTGACCCGTAATATCCTTGGTCGGATGCTGAAGCCGCCACCCATGGCGATCGCATTCATGGACGACAAATTTGATCCCTCTTTTACGATGCGCGAGAAGGTTACCGAATTGACGTCCAAGCCGGCCTGCCAATCTTGTCACGTGACCATCAACCCGCTCGGCTTTAGCTTCGAGCGGTTCGACGCCGTCGGCCGCGTCCGCGCGACCGATAACAAGAAGCCTGTCGATGCTTCTTCCGATTACACGACTACCGATGGTAACGTCATCAAGCTCACCGGCGCGCGCGATGTCGCGATGCATGCCGCTGACAGCCCGGCCGGGCAGGCGGGGTTCGTGCGTAACCTGTTCCACTCGCTAGCCAAGCAGCCGCCTGCGGCCTATTCGCCGGAGCTCCTAGGTCAGCTGACTGATAAGTTCCGCGCGGATAAGTTCCATGTCCGTAATCTCGCCGTCGAAGTCGCTGTTGTCGTCGCGCTTCGTCCGTCCGCCGCCCAACCTCCTCAACTTAATCGCTAAGCCCATGTCACTCCAACATCGTCGGGATTTTCTTCGTCGCCTCGGCCTTTCCGCCGCAGCCTTGCCGCTGCTCGGCGGCCTGACGACGCTCGGCGCCGCCGAGCCGGTCTCAAGGCGTCAGCGCGTAATTTTCGTCTTCTCTCCAAACGGGACCGTGCCGTCGGCTTTCTGGCCGGAGGAGGAAGGGTCTAACTTTAAACTGAAGCCGATCATGAAGTCGTTCGAGCCTTTCAAGAATCGGCTCCTTACGCTCAAGGGCGTCAATAATCGGGTCCGCGGCGACGGCGATTCGCATATGCGCGGCATGAGCTGCCTGCTCACCGGCATCGAGTTATTCCCCGGTAATATCATGGGCGGCGGCGGTGCTCCGGCGGGCTGGGCCAGCGGACCTTCCATCGATCAAGTGATGCGCAACTTCCTGCAGTCCACGCCGGAAAATAAAACGCGGATGGGATCCTTGGAAATCGGCGTCGGCGTCGGTAATCGCGCCGATCCATGGACACGGTGGAGTTACGCTGGTCCCAATCAACCGGTCGCACCGGTTTCGAGTCCTTACGAACTATTCGACAAGCTCTATGGCTCGATGAAAGAAGGCGAAAATCTCGTCTCCGTCCTCGATTCCCTTAAGGCGGATATCGCCAAAGTCGCGCAGAACGTCGACGCGCATGACCGGGCTTTGCTGGATCAGCATGCCGTGGCGTTGCGTGAGTTGGAGCGAGGGATCAAGGAGAGCCAGACGAGTACGGCACTTGATGCCCCCGCGCCACCCGCCGCAGGCGTGGCGATGGATAACGATAGCATTCCGCAGATCACCCGGTTGCAGACCGAGTTATTGATTAGCGCGTTCCGCAACGACATGGCCCGCATCTCTACCTTCCAGTTTACCAATTCGGTCGGCGGTGTCCGCATGAAGTGGCTCGGTATCGAAGAGGGCCATCACTCGCTTTCGCATGACCCTGACCTAAACACGGGATCGGTCGAAAAATTGGTGAAGATCAACACCTGGTTCGCCGAGCAGATCGCTTACCTGGCCAAGCGGTTACAGGAGACCCCGGAGCCGAACGGTAAGGGCAACATGCTGGATAACACCACGATTGTCTGGACCAATGAGCTGGGCAAAGGGAACAGCCACAGCCACGAGGACATCCCTTGGGTGCTCATCGGCGGCGGACTGGGCTTCAAGACGGGCCGAGCTCTTAAGTTTAATAAGACGCCGCATAATCGGCTGTTGCTGGCCATCGCCCATGGCATGGGGAACCGGCTCAAGACGTTCGGGAACCCCAGCCTGTGTGAAGAAGGCCCGTTGAAGTTAAGCTGAGACCAAGACGGAGACCCAGCAGGCCAGAGGAGTGCCTCAGGTTGCTGTTTCAAAAGATTCCCCCGCCTGTGCCGGTTCCGAATGGAGCTCCGAATTTCCTGGAGTTAAAGTGGGCGGTACGTTGCCACGGCTCGGACGAGGCCGGTCGGGTCGCACCTCCCGTTTGATATGATCGTAGGAGAAGGAGGCTGCCGCGGGTGTCGAACACCGCAGGGGAGGATGAATATGACTAGTTTTCGGGGCGAAGGCAAGTCACGGACGAATTGATGGTAGATTTTTAAGGGCGGCTCCTTAGTCATGCATCATGCCCCGCTTCGCCTTGTCCTTGGCCTTGGTCGTATTATTATCGGTCGGTTGCGCTCATCAGCCGAGGCCGGATAGCGTGCCCGATGTGTACGAGGGTAAGCTGGCTCCCCAGACGGCCGTTTTGCTTCTGGAGAAAGGCGACCGTCTGGCGATTTGCGGCGATTCCATCACGGAGCAGAAAATGTATAGCCGCCTGATGGAGGCCTATATCACCGCCGCCCGCCCGGACCTCGCGGTTACTTGTCGGCAGTATGGCTGGAGCGGAGAGCAGGCTGCCGGATTTCTAAAACGGATGGATAATGACGTACTGCGTTTTAAGCCAACGATCGCGACTACCTGCTACGGCATGAACGACTTTCGCTATGTTCCACAGGACGACGTGATTGCCGAAACCTACCGGCAGAATCAGACTAAAGTTGTCCAAGCCTTCAAGGCGGCCGGCGCCCGCGTCGTCTTAGGTTCATCGGGGACGATTCACTCCGTACCACCTTGGGTGAAGTCGGCCAAGGGCACCTGGGAGTCGCTTAACCTCGCGCTGCTCAACTTTCGTAACATTGATATCGAAATCGCCGCTTCCGAACAGGTGGCCTTCGCCGACGTGTATTGGCCGATGCTGATCAAGGGCTACGAAGCTCGGGCTAAGTATGGGGAGACTTTCAAACTTGAAGGGAATGACGGCGTTCATCCCGGCTGGGCTGGCCATGTGGTGATGGCGAGCGCCTATCTCGAAGCCTTGGGTCTCAAGGGTAACCTCGGTGAGATCTCGGTTGATCTGGAGAAGGGTTCGGCCACGTCGAAGGAAGGTCAGCGTATCACCAAATATGAGAATGGAACGATCAGCCTGCGAAGCTTCCGGATTCCTTTTTCGTTTGAGGCGGGGGACGTGGCCAAGGATAACACCATCGCGGCAGGCGTGGCGCTTTCGGGGTTTCAGCGTAAACTAAACCGCCTGACGCTTAAGGTGACAGGCGTTAAGGCTTCGAAGGTCAAAGTGACTTGGGGTGCCGCCACGATGGAGTTCACCGCCGCGCAGGCGCTAAAGGGAATCAATTTAGCCGCCGAGTTCCCGCAGAACCCAACCGCGCCAGTATTCGCCAAGATTTGGCAGGCCGTTGGCGATAAGCAGGCCTTTGAAACGACGCAGATCAAGACCCTCTTCCGGAGCAAAGAGGCCAAGGCTGACATCGAAGCCGTCGTGAAGAGTTCCGAAATCGAACATGCACGTCTGGCATCGGCGCTTAAGGCACTGGTGCGACCCGTTGATTCGATTTTAAAGATTGAAGAAGTCCGCTGAGATCAAGCCGGGTCGGTGATGTGGGCCTGCTGGGTAAATGAAACGGGCCGCACTTGCGTGCGGCCCGGGCTATGACAGCCAACAACGAAATTTATTCCGCCGTAACGTTTTCGGCGACGCCGACGCCCAGCGTCATGCCACCGACGACTTGGACCTTCTCCATGATGATCTTTTGGATCTCTTCGAGCACCTTGAGATTCTTCATCAGGTAATCTTTAGCCGCTTCGCGGCCTTGGCCGATGAGTTGGCCGTTATAAGCGATCCAGGCACCCTTCTTCTCGAGGATCTTGTGTTCGATACCGAGGTCGAGCACGGAGCCCGAGCGGGAAATGCCTTCGGTGTACATAATATCGAACTCGCACTCCGTAAAGGGAGGGGCGACCTTGTTCTTCACCACCTTTACCTTGGTGCGGTTACCGATGACCTTGCCGGAAGGCTCCTTGATCTGGCCGATGCGACGGATGTCGATCCGGATAGAGGAGAAGAACTTGAGGGCGCGGCCTCCGGGCGTGGTTTCGGGGCTGCCGAACATCACGCCGATCTTTTCGCGAATTTGATTGGTAAAGATACAGATGCAATTGGTGCGGCTGATGGCGGCCGTCAGGCGGCGCATCGCTTGGCTCATCATGCGAGCCTGAACGCCCACGGTGGCGTCGCCCATCTGGCCGTCGAGCTCTTGCTTGGAGACCAGGGCGGCGACGGAATCGATGACGACGACGTCTACGGCACCCGAACGGATGAGTGTTTCGACGATATTGAGGGCGTCTTCGCCAGATTCAGGCTGGGAGACCAAGAGATTATCGAGATCGACGCCGACTACCTTTGAGTAGCGAGGGTCGAGAGCGTGCTCGACATCGACGAAGACGGCGTTGCCGCCTTGGCGTTGGATCTCGGCGATGATGGAGAGACAAAGGGTGGTCTTACCGGAGGACTCTGGGCCGAAGATCTCGACGATACGACCGCGGGGGAGGCCGCCGACGCCCAGGGCCAAGTCGATGGCCACGGAACCGGTGGAAACGGATGAGACCTGCATCTTGGTCGCATCGCCCATGCGCATCAGGGTGCCGTCGCCGTATTGCTTGTTAATGGCGGAGAGGGCGAGATCGAGGGTCTTCTTTTCAGCAGCCTGATTGGCGGCTTTTTCCTTGGCGGTGGTTTCGGGTTTGGCTGACATAGTGGTAGGATGTGTTGGTCTTAGGGAAACTGTCCACGCGTCGCCCTCTTGCAAGCAAAATGAACAAATGTTCACTATTTCTTTTACCCCACCTTTGGACGGGGTTTAGAAGCTAAATAAATCCCCCAGCCAATCCCAGAAACCCTCTTCTTTCTTAGCAATTAAAGGTTTTTTAGGGGTCAAGGGGGCTTTTACAGCGATGGCTTCTGGGCGGGGTTTTTGACCTTCGGAGGCTTTAAGTTTGCTCAGGCCTTCGGTCATGAGGTCGGCCGCTAACTTATCTCGTAACCGCTGCGCTGCCTTAGGGCCCCCGGGGCTATCGCACCCCAGAATAATGGCAATCACCCGATGATTGCCCTCCTTCGCGGTAGTCGCAATCGAGGCATGAGCGGCGCTGGTGTAGCCGGTCTTTAATCCATCACAGCCTGGGAAAAGAGTGAGGAGGTGGTTATGATTCGTCAATGGGAGGGGCTTAAGGACGCGCTTAAAGGTGTAATCACGACAGCCAGTGAATTTTAGGGCCAAAGGCATCTTGCAGAGCTCGAGGCAGAGTTTGCCGAGATCGCGGGCCGTGGTGGTATCGTGCGGCCCGCGGCCTTCGGTGAGCCCATTGGGAGTGATGAAATGAGAGCGGGACATGCCTAATTCGGCGGCCCGACGGTTCATGCGGTCAACGAATGGCACAACGCCTCCCGCCCGATCGATGGCCAGCGCGACAGCGACATCATTAGCCGATTGGAGCATCAGCGCGTAAAGAAGTTCTTCGATGGAGAAATTTTCGCCAGGCGCGAGCCAGACCTGGGAGCCGCCGACGCGCGAGGCCTCCTTGGTGATGGTCACGCGGCTACCTAAACTCAGCTTCCCTGCTTTGATGTCTTCGAGCACCAATAGCGTGGTCATGAGCTTGGTGACGCTCGCCGGGTGGCCTTGGACGTCGGCCATTTTTTCCGATAACACGGACCCGGTTTGGGCATCCAGGCAGATCGTCCCGTTGAAAGTCAGGCCATGATCGGAATAGGAAGTCGTCACCACGGCTCCCCCGGGCGTCGCAAGGCCGAGGAGGCAGAGGGCAATCGCAACGCAACGCACGAGAGTATTGGTCGCTGGTCCGCGGGTGTGGGCAAGTCCGATTTGCATAAATGTTATAATCAAACACGGTGGTGGCATGCGGGTTTTTCTTTTACGCCATGCCGATGCTGCGCCGGGGATGCCTGACGAGCTGCGTGATCTGACCCCGAAGGGACAGCGGCAAGTGGCTGAACTAGGGAAGGGTACCGGGCGGCTGGCCTTGGCCTCAGTGGAGGCGATCGAGCACAGTCCTTTGGTGCGAGCGGTGCGGACGGCGCAATTACTCCGACTGGCCTCCGGCGTGAGTTTACCGCTGCAAGTCATGAAGGGAATCAAGCCCGAAGACGACCCTCGGTTGACCGCAGTCCAGTTGGGTAAGGCCAGACAGAGCCGATTTCTCGTCGGACATAATCCGCACCTTGCGGAGCTGGCCGCTCTATTGCTTGGGCTCGGCTCTGGGGGTGAGGCGATACGTTTTAAGAAAGCCGGATTATTGGCCTTAGAGCGCAAGGAGCGCGCCACGGCGCACCACCCTTACGGCGAATGGATCTTACTGTGGATGGTGGTGCCTGATTTCTCGAAATGACGCGCCTCTTCCTTGACTGAGTCAGGGGCAGGGTTGACTCTACCTCGTGCACGAGACTCGTCGCCATCGTCTTATTTGGGTCGCCGTAGGCTGTGTTCATGCCGTCGCACTCGGCGCGGTTTGGTTTGGCGGAAATCAGCGTGCCACCGAACCCACGAGGGAAGGCGGAGTGCTGATCATCTCGCTGGTTTCAGATCCGATTGCTTTGCCGGGAGAAAGTAAGCACGGCGTCGGCTTGGGGGCTGGCTCGCCGCAGGTGGTGCCCGTTCCGCTTGCGCCAGAGAGGGCGAGCCATGCGGAGAGTGTCGTGACTTCGGTTTCGGGGGCGGACTTACGAGCGGCGAGCGATGTCACCGTCTCCGCTGATTCGGCTCCGACTTTACCGATTGTCGCCGAAGTTTTTTTACCTCCCGCTTTTCGGGTGCACCAAGAGCCTGCCTACCCGGAGCGCGCCCGTCGGGCTGGAGTCGAAGGCTTGGTCACGGTCAGGATATCCCTTTTAGCTAACGGAGAAATCGCCGCGGTCGCCGTGGTCGGTAGTTCGGGGAGCCGCCTTTTGGATGACGCAGCCGCAGAAGCCGCCCGCTCTTCAGTTTTTACGCCCGCAGTAAAGGGAGGAATGCCGGTTCCGGCGGAAGCAACGGCGACCTACCGTTTCGAGTTACGCTAAGTTACTTGCTCGCAGGAATGCGTTCCCAGGCTTTGACGAAGTCGACTTCGAAAGTGTTCTGCGATTTTTCTTTCAGGCCGTAACCTTCTTTGGGCCGTTCGCCGCTCCATCCTTTGAGGTTGGACTCGCTGGTGAAGAGCAGGAATTGCGGTGCCTTGGAAGCGGGGCACTTGGTTTCGGTCCAGCTGACTTGTCCGTCGAAAGTGAAGCGGTATCCGGACTCGTCCCATTGGACGCCGTATTCGTGCCAAGTTCCGCCTACGTCGGCGGGGTGTTGGGCTCCAAGGATTTTCTTTTCGGTCGGCGATTTGTAAGGTCCCCAGTGCAGGACCGATTGGTATCCACCTTTTTTCAGACTGGTCGTCTCCAAGATGTCGATTTCGACGCCATCTTCAGCGGCGCCGGCAGCTTTGCCTGATTTGCCATAGGTTGGAGACTGTGCCCAAAAGGCGATTTGCGTGCCGGGCTGGACGGAGAAGCGGCAGCGCGCCTCGACCTTACCTTGCACGAGGGAGAATTTTTTACGCGAAGTGATGAAGCCGCAATAAGTCACCCCGTCTGCGTCGGTCCATGTCGTGATCACGAGTCGGCCGTCTTTGACGTCGACGGCCTTAGGCGAATTGATCGCATCGCGGCGCTTGCCGGTGTCGATATTCCAGGTCTTCGAATTTAATTCCGTACCGTCGAAATTATCCTCGAGCACGAGCTTGAACGTCGGTTCGGCGGCGTAGGCGAGGCCGAAGCAGAGACTGAAGGATAGGAGACGCATATTATTTATCCAATGACTGGAATCCAAGCTCGGATCCGTCAATCAAGGACCAGAGTTTACTGCCATCGCCGGCGTTGATCGAACGATTCATGACTAATTCGGTTTCAGCGGCGGTACCATTGGGGCCGCAATGGACGGCCCAGAGCGGCCGGCTGCTGGTGGGGAGCGTGGAGAAACGGATATCGCCGATAGCGATACCGCCGGGCACTTGGTCGTAAGTATTCCAGCCACCGGTAAAACGGGAGAAGTCAGCAATGGCGTGGGCGCCTTCCGAATAGGCAGGCGGATTGCCCGGGCTGCCTGGAGTCCAGGCTTTACGTGTTTCTCCTAAGGCGATTTTAGCTTCAGAAAACGGGGCGAGGCGGAGCGCAGCGGTTTGCCATTGGCCTTGATGCAACCATACGGCCCGCCAAACAATAAGGTTGGAAATCGTGGGCTTGACGGCGATGCGCTCCGGTTCGATCCGACGGTCGGATAGCCATCGCTCCATTTTCTTCTCCGCGCGGGCATGCTGCAATAATCCCAGCAGCGCGTAGCTGACGAACCAAAGCATGCCATAGGTGGCGAGGTTTCGCGAATGTCGTTTCCAAGCTAGCACGGCCAAGACCAGGAGAGGCAGCGTTGCGAACAAATCGATGATTGGAAGGCAATCCCAGGCGTAGCGCGTCTCGTTGAACGGCCAGAGCAGCATAGTGCCGTAGCTGGTACACCCATCGCAAAGCAAGTGCGTCAACGCTCCGGCCAGCCCGGGCAGGAAAAGACTGCGCCACCCGATATTATGTCGGCGGCGAAAGAACCAAGCGGAGATCCATGCGCTCAGAACCGCCCACACGGGCATGAAGACAAAGCTATGGGTAAAGTGGCGATGCCACCGAAACGCTACCAGCGGGTCGCCGGATTGCCGGATGAAGATATCAAGGTCAGGGGCTTCGGCGGCGAGCAGGCCGGCGAGCGCGGCGGCGGGGAGTGAGCCGCCGCGGCGATGGACGATGACGCCGGCGGTGATTCCCAAGGCGGCATGCGTGACATTATCCATGCCGAGTAGCCTAAACTGCCGAGGTCGGGGAAGTCAGTTGGATTTTATAATTCATTTAAGCGTCGGCGAAACGGATATTTCTGGGAACTAAGCCCGCCTAACGAGCACTCACTCTGATAATCCTTTCCGTTCGCTCCGTCTGTCGTGCGTCGTTGCTCGGTGTTTCGGGGCAGGCCGTCGAATCGCCGAGCAAGGTCGCTTAATTGCTTCCCTTTATACGCCCAGCCTTGACCGAGCCTAGACCTCGGACAAAACTCCCATTTCCCAATCCCCTCATACCACCATGCGCTTCGGCCTTAATACCTTCCTCTACGCCTCACCTTTCACCAACGAGAGCGTCTCCATGTTCCCCAAACTGAAGAAGTGGGGTTTTGATTCAGTGGAAATCCCCGTGGAAGATCCGTCGCACGTCGACCCTCGCTTCTTGAAAGCCGCCGCGGCGAAGGCCGGCCTCGCCATCGGTTCGATCTGCGCTTGCATGGGCCCGGGACGGGATTTGCGCGGTAACGCGGCCGACCAAGCCAATGGCCGGAAATATATCAAGGCCTTGATCGACCAGGCGGCGGAGATGGGCTGCCCACGTCTGATCGGACCGCTCTATTCCGTGGTCGGCCTGATCGGCGCCCATGATGACAAGACCAAGGCCAAGCATTTTAAACTGGTGGTCAAGAATCTCAAGGAGCTCGGCAAGCATGCGCAGAAGAAAGGCATCGAGCTCGATATCGAGCCGCTGAATCGTTTTGAAACCGACTTCCTCAATACCTGTGACCAAGGCCTGCGTCTGGTAAAGGCGATCAATCTGCCTAACGTAAAGCTTCACCTCGACACGTTCCACATGAACATCGAAGAGAAAAATCAGGCCGCTTCGATTATCAAGGCTGGCAAGCACCTCGGCCACTTCCACGCTTGCGGCACCGACCGTGGCACTCCGGGCGGCGATTCGCTCGACTGGAAGCCCATCGTCGCGGCACTCAAGAAGATTGGCTATAAGAACGATGTCGTCATCGAATCTTTTACCACGGACGTGAAAGTGATCGCCCGCGCCGCCGCCATTTGGCGCAAGATGGAGCCGCACCGCGATGACATCGCCGTCAAGGGCCTTAAGAATCTGCACCGTTTCTTCGGCAAGCAGAAGTAAGCGATTCTCTACCCCATAAAATTCATGAAATACCCCATCGCCCTCTTTGCGCTCGTGACACTTTGCGCCACGGTTTCCGCTGAAGATAAAAACCTCTTCAACGGCAAAGATCTCACAGGCTGGAAGGGCTTGGATTTCTGGTCCGTCAAGGATGGTGCCATCACCGGCCAGACGACCAAGGAGCACCCGACCAAGGGTAACACGTTTCTAATCTGGGACGGAGAGGTCGCCGATTTCGAGCTCACGCTCCAATACAAGATCGTGGACCTGAACGGCAAGTCCGACGCCTTTGGTAATTCCGGAATTCAGTATCGCTCCAAGATCGTCGACGAAAAGGGTTTCGTCGTCGCTGGCTATCAGGGCGATTTCGAGTGCGGTAAGACATACTCCGGTATCCTTTACGAAGAGAAGGGGCGTGGCATTCTTGCCAAGCGCGGCGAGAAGGTCGTCATCCATGAAGGAAAAGACGCCAAGAAGCCAAAGCTTGAGGTGACTGGCTCCGTCGGGAAATCCGACGAAATCCAGGCCAAGATTAAGGCAGCTGATTGGAACGAATATCGCATCGTCGCCCAGGGCGGCCATCTGCAGCACTTCATCAATGGCGTCCAGACCATCGACGTCACCGACGAGACTGCCGTCGGCGCCAAGAAGGGCGTCCTCGCTCTTCAGCTCCATGCGGGCACGGCGATGACGGTCCAATTCAAGGACATCATCTTGAAGGAGATCAAATAATCTTATGAAAAAATCCCTCTTAAGCCTCCTCCTGTTAGCGACGGCTACGCTCGTCACGGCCGCCGACCAGAAGAACGTCTTACTCATCGCCGGAAAGCCGAGCCACGGCCCGGGCGAGCACGAACATAACGCGGGTATTCAACTCCTCGCCGCTGGTTTGAAGCAGAGCGCCGCCGGGCTCGTCAATGTCGACGTCTCGTTGAACGGCGAATGGCCTTCCGATGAGCGCGTGGCCAAGGCGGACACGATCGTGATTTATTCCGACGGCCAGGCAGGCCATCCGGCCATTGCCCATCTCCCGCAGTTGGCGAAGAAGATGGAAGGGGGCTGCGGTTTCGTCTGTCTGCACTATGCCGTCGAGCCGGTCTACGAGCGTGCGGGATGGTTGAGCGTGAACGGTAAGCCGATCGATCCGCCCCCTGCTGGCCGTTCTTCGACCGGCGCAGGTGCTAAGGAATTTAAGGAATGGCTCGGGGGCTATTTCGAGCAGTTCTGGTCCGTCAACCCTCACTGGTTGGCCGACTTCAAGACCTTGCCGAACCATCCAGTCAGCCGCGGGGTAAAGCCTTATGCGTCTTCGGATGAATGGTATTTCAACATGCGCTTCCGTGATAACCTGGAGGGAGTGACGCCCATTCTTTCGGCAATCGCTCCGGATGATACGATGAGTCGCAAAGATGGCGACCATGGAGGCAATCCGGATGTGCGGAAAATGGTGCTCGAAGAGAAGAAGCCGCAAGTGGTGGCATGGGCGGTCGACCGTAAGGATGGCGGTCGCGGCTTCGGCTTCTGCGGCGGCCATTACCACGCAGGCTGGTCTATCGACAGCCAACGCACCTTGGTGCTCAACGCCATCGTTTGGACGGCTAAGGCGGAAGTTCCTGCCGAAGGCATTCAGACTAAGTTTACCGAGGAGGAGCTGAAGGCGAATCTCGATAAGAAGACGCCTCGTAAGGTTGTGCCCAAGCCGGCAGCGAAAAAATAGGCCGCCGTTGCTGGTGCAGTTTGGCCGGAGGTTCGCCTCCGGCTTTTTTGTGCCCAGAAAAGCGGTGCCTCGTTTGACCTCCGGGACGGCCTCGCAATCTTGGTGCCATGTCCAAGCACATCGCGATTATCGGCGGCACTTCCGGCATCGGCCGCGCGACCGTGGCGCAACTCCAAGCTGATGGCTATACGGTCCATGCGGCGTGTCGTTCGCCCGAGAAGCTCGCCGACCTCGGGATTGCCGCGCAGCCGTTCGACGCCGCGACGCCTGGACCGCTGACGTGGCCCGAGCGGCTCGACGGCTTCGTGTATTTCCCGGGCTCTATCTCGCTCAAGCCGTTTCATCGCCTGACCGCGGAGGATTTCCAGCGGGACCTGCAGGTAAACCTTTTGGGTGTCATCACCGCGTTGCAGTCAGCGTTGCCCGCGCTCAAGGCCTCGGGGAATGCTTCCGTCATTTTTTTCTCCAGTGTCGCCGTCGCGCAGGGCATGCCGATGCATGCGAGCATCTCGGCCGCCAAGGGCGCCGTCGAAGGTTTGGCGAAGAGCCTCGCAGCAGAGTGGGCACCCTTGATTCGCGTCAACGTCATCGCGCCGTCACTCACCGACACGCCGCTCGCGGGCGCGCTGCTGAATTCGGATCTCAAGAAGGAAGCCGCCGCTAAGCGTCATCCGCTGCAGCAGATCGGCCGGCCAGAAGACATTGCCGCCGCAGTCGCGCACCTGCTCTCGGATTCTTCGCGTTTCATGACGGGACAGGTGCTACGGATCGATGGCGGACTTTCGTCGGTGCGGACTTTCTGAGGGCACAAAAAACCCGGGCGCTTGGGAGGCCCGGGTTTTAGTTAAGCCGAAGCTCCGTTTAGATCAGCATCAAGGCTGGCTCTTCGAGGAGTTGCTTGAGCGCCTGGAGGAATTGAGCGCCATTGGCTCCATCGACCACGCGATGATCGCCGGAGAGGCCGATTACCATGCGATGGCCGACAACGAGGCGGTCATGGGCGTCGACGACGGGCTTCTTGATGGTGGCGCCAACGGAGAGAATCGCGGCGTTGGGCACGTTGATGATGCCGAAGAAGCCAGTCACGCCGTACATTCCGAGGTTAGTCACCGTGAAGGTAGAGCCGGACATTTCGCCGGGCGTAAGCTTCTTTGAGCGGGCCTTGCCGATGAGCTGTTTGGCTTCCACTGCGATATCCTTAAGCGTCTTGGCGTGGGCGTCGCGGATCACCGGAGTGACCAGCCCGTCTTCTAGGGCGACACCGAACGAAAGATGCACCGCACCGTGTTGGCGAATGCTCGTGCCGGCCCAGGAGGCATTGACGGCGGGCACGCGACGCAGGGCTTCAGCGGAAGCTTTGAGAATGAAATCATTGACCGAAAGCTTAATGGCGGATTCGCCACCGGCTTCGGCGAGACGCTTGTTCAGCGACTCGCGCATCGCCATGAGCGGGGCGGCATCAACTTCGACTTCTAGATAGAAGTGAGGAACCGTAATCTTGGACTCCAGCAGACGGCGGGCGATTGTCTGGCGCATGCCGCCGACCGGAAGGTCGCCGTCGGGCTGGATGCCTTTGCCGTCAGCGGGCGGAGCCACGGCGACGTTGAGTGGGCCGGAGGAGGCAGCAGGCGCGGGGGCCGAAGCTGCGGCTGAAACATCGCGACCTACGACGCGACCGCCGGGGCCGGTACCCGAAAGACTTGCGACGTTGAGGGCGGCTTTTTCAGCCATACGTTTGGCGTACGGAGAAGCCTTGGCGCGGGAAGCGTCGGACTGCGGTGAGACGGAGCCAGACGAAGCCGGAGCAGCGGGCACGCAACTCACTTCGGTCTTCTCGGGGATCGCTGGGACGGCGGTTGCAGGAGCCTTGGGCGCTGGAGCGGCGGAGGGCTCTGGGGCCTTTTCGCCTTTCTTGCCAATGGCGCAGATAGGAGCGCCGACCGGAAGCTGTGCTCCTGCCGCCGCATAGATTTTAAGAACCGTGCCGGGGACGGTGCAGGAAAGTTCCATCGTCGCCTTGTCGGTTTCGACTTCGGCCAGGATGTCGCCGAAAGCCACCACTTGGCCTTCTTTGATGTTCCATTTCACCAAGGTACCGACCGACATCGTGTCGGAGAGCTTGGGCATATCGATAATTTCAGCCATCGGATTTAAAAGTAAGAGGGTAAGGGTTAGGCGAGTACTTTGAGCGCTTCGGCGACGACGCGCTCGACGTTGGGCATCTGTAAATCTTCCATGCGCTTGCAATAGATCTGCGGAGCATCGATGGAGGATACGCGATGCACGGGGGCATCGAGTTCGTCGAAGGCCTTGGATTGAATCAGGTAAGCCACTTGGGCGTCGACGCCACAGAAAGGCTTATTTTCTTCGACCAACAACGCGCGGTGGGTCTTACGTACCGATTTCAAGATAGTTTCCTCGTCGAGCGGACGGATGGAGCGAAGGTCGACGACTTCCACGCTGACGCCGTGATCCTTCTCGAGGATTTCTGCGGCCTTGAGCGAGGTGATGACGGCGCGGCCGTGGGCCACGATCGTGAGATCCGTTCCGACGCGCTTAACGTCAGCGACGCCGATGGGTACGATGTAATCCTCGTCCGGTACTTCGCCTTTGTCGTTATAAAGAATGGTGTTCTCCATCACGTAGACAGGATCGTTATCGCGAATGGCCGCTTTGAGCAGGCCCTTGGCGTCGTATGGAGTGGCTGGGCAGACAACTTTGATGCCGGGGTGCGAAGCGAGGATCGCTTCAGGCGTGTGCGAGTGCGTCGCGCCGACGTTCGTGCCGCCGTTGGCTGGGCCGCGGATCACGATAGGGCAGTTGATCAGACCTCCGGACATATAACGGATGTTGCCCGCGTTATTGACGATTTGGTCAAAAGCGACGTACGAGAAGGACCAGAACATCAGCTCCATGACCGGGCGGATGCCGAGCATCGAAGCACCGATGCCGAGGCCGATGAAGCCGGCTTCGGAGATCGGGGTGTCGACGATGCGTTTCGGCCCGAACTCCTTGAGCAGTCCTTCGGTCACCTTGTAGGCGCCGTTGAATTGAGCGACTTCTTCGCCCATGATGACGACGTTTTCGTCGCGGTTAAGTTCGTCGCGCATCGCGGCGCGGAGCGCCTCGCGGTAGGAAATGACAGCCATGGAAATTATTATTCGAAGATGATGGTGCCGCGGCTGGTGGTCTTGGGGCCGCGGTTGTCTTCTTCCCAGTAGATATGCTTAGTGATGTCGGCGACGGTCGGGTCCGGCGATTCGTCGGCGAAGATAGCGGCCTTGTCGGCTTCGGCCATCGCGGCGTCATTGATGGTCTGAGAAAGCTCAGGCGTAAGGACCTTCTCGCGGAGCAATTCTTGTTCGAAGAGTAAGACGGGATCCTTCTTGTCCCGATAGGTCTTGATCTCTTCCTTGTCCCGATAGGTCTTATCCGGGTCGGCCATCGAGTGTCCGAAGTAGCGATAAGTGAAGATTTCGAGCACGGTGGGCTTGGATTCCTCGTGGGCACGTTTCAGTGCCAGCGCCGTCTTGGCCCGCACTTCATAGACATCGTGTCCGTTGATGACATCCCAAGCCATATTGTAACCTTCGGCGCGTTTGGCTAAGCAGCCGGGGTGCGCGGTCGAGCGTTCTTGGGAGGTGCCCATGGAATAGCCGTTATTTTCAACGACAAAAATCATCGGCAAATCCCAGAGCGAGGCCAGGTTGTAGGCTTCATGGACCGCGCCTTGGTTAACGGCACCGTCTCCCATGTAAGCGAGGCAGGAACCTTTTAATCCTTTGTATTTTACGGCGTAAGCAAGTCCGGTGCCCAAAGGGGCTTGGCCGCCGACGATACCGTGGCCGCCCCAGTAATTTTTATCGGGGGCGAAATAGTGCATCGAGCCACCTTTGCCTTGAGAGCAGCCGGTGACCTTGCCGGTTAATTCGGCCATGCACTCGTTCATGCCCATGCCCACCATGAGCCCGTGACCATGGTCGCGGTAGCCCGTGATGATGTGGTCGTCTTTGCCTAAAAGTGAGATGGTGCCTGCCGCTACCGCCTCTTGGCCGACATACAGATGGAGAAATCCACCAATTTTTCCCTGTTGGTAGATCCGGATGCAGCGCTGCTCAAAATGGCGGATACGTGCCATTTTAGTATAAAGGGCTATTTTCGCCTCTTTGGTCATGGAGGCGTTGACGGGATCTTTGGCGTAAGCTGAAGGCCCGGCAGGGTGCTTCAGTGATTCCGGATGAGTTAGGACAGCGGGCTTGGCCACGGTGGTTCGTTTCGTTTAATTGGAGGGGTCTGACGGGGAAGGTCAAGCGAACCCTCCCGCCCCCCTAATTTGCCTTGACCCGCCTTGCCTGCCCCCTCCCTTTTTGCCTTACTTGTAATTCTTACAGGTAACCCCTTATTATGGAAGAAACCCACGAGGCCTTAGCCCGAGAATTCACCGTCCAGAACCGCATGGGCATTCATACCCGCCCCGCGGCTCAGATCGTCCGCCTAGCGAACCGCTATCCGGAGGTCGAGGTGACCGTCTCCAAGGACGATGAGTCGGTCAATGGCAAGAGCATCATGGGGCTTATGATGTTGGCCGCTGGTCAGGGATCTAAGCTGCGTTTTTCGGCACAGGGGAAGGATGCCGCACAATTTTTGGATGAGATGGATAATCTCTTTGCCCGTAAGTTCGACGAATCCTAAAGTGTGGTATGTTCGCGCTCCTCGCTAGTTTGATATTGGCCGCGGCTGGCGAGGTTCCGCCCCCCCCAGTTTTTATTGCTGATGCCGAAGTAGTGCGCTACCTGAAGCCGGTTGAGGTCAAGGAATGGGAACTCTATATGCGGATGACGGAGCAAGGCCAACAACGGGCGCAGGTGGGAACGAGCATCGTCAATTCGGCGAATATCCCGCGCGGAAAATCCGGAGGCATTGTCGAAACCCCCGAGCATGTGAAAGCTCGCGGGGCGGGCATCATCGCCGAAGGGAATGCAAAAATCCAGCAGGCTCTGCCGTCGTTAAACCGTTTGCGCGCCAGCGCGACCGCCCGCCAACTAGATTCTATAAAGACGATCAATACGACCGAGGCACTTGTCCAGACGCTTTGGAGTAACTCCATCGATTTATCAGCAGCCCGGTTGGCTAAGTTGGCTCATGAAGGCGGGTACAAAGAGGTGCACCTAGTCGGGTCCATGACGATTTTGGAAGATGAAAATATCATCCGGACGCCGGCGTTGACCGATTTGATCCGGGCCGCTTGGTTGAAGGCTGATGCCGCCAAATTACTCGCGCGTGCTCCCGACGCAGGCTACTCTTATGGAGCACCAGCCGGCGGCGAGGGCGCACCGTCGCTTGCCAAGGGATTGAAGCCTGCCAGTTCCATCCGCCAGGTGGCTTTGGTTTGGGCCGAAGTGTACCCCTTGACCTCCGATAATAGCGCTGCGCTGCTAATGGTCAGGCTCGCGGACGCCTATTCGATGCGCCTGATCGGCTCAGAAGTTTTCCTGACGACCACGGGTCCTGCGGATGCTTTCCCCAAGGCTTATGTCGGATCGATGTCCTTGAAAGATCTGCGCAGTTTCATTCCTCGTCTAGCGGCCTCCGGAGACTGGGTGCTCTCTTATGACCGTTCCAATTCGGCCTTGAGCAACGCGATGCTCAGACACTTTTGCGTCCGGATCGGGAACGTCGGCGTCGGCGCCAGCAGTTCAGTGACAGCGATCATCGGCGGCGAAGCTCCTGGGCCTGATGGAGCGCGGGCGAGCTGGAAAATTGCGCCCGAAAAAGGACCAGCAGGTGCCCGCAACTTTCTCGTGACGGCTACGCTTAACGGTGCAGCCACGACCGAGGTCGGCCAATTAGGGCTTAAAGTCGAAGAGCCGGCGAAGACGGCGAGCAAATAGGCTAAGCCTTTTTGCGTTCCGCCTTCAGTTCGGTCAGGGTCGCCTTCTTGATTTTTTTAACCTTGGCGGCCGTCAGCAGTTGGTGCGGGCGCGTCATCCGGTCGATGAACAGAATGCCTTGGCAGTGGTCGTGCTCGTGTTGGACGCAACGGGCGAGCAATCCTTCGCACTCCATGGTGTGCGGAGCACCGTCAGCATCGCGGAAGCGCACGATGGCCCGCTCCACGCGTTCGACTTCGCCTGTGACGCCCGGAAAGGAAAGACAGCCCTCGGTATAGCAGTCCTTTTCTCCTGCGGGGATGGCCACGCTGGCGTTGGCCAGAAGCATCGGCATGACCTTGGCCGCTTCGACGATTTTGCCGTCCAGCAAAAGCGGGCTTTCCTCATCGCAGATATTTAAGACGAAAAGTTGTAAGGAAAGACCGACCTGTGGGGCGGCCAGTCCGATGCCGCGTGCTTTGCGCATCGCGGAGAGCATGGCTTCTCCCAAGGTGCGTAACGGCGGCCCGAATTCACGTACGGGCTCGCCAGACGCCCGTAAAATCGGGTCGCCGTAAGTCCGAATGGTAAATTCTGCCATACGTCTTGGTTACTCGGTGTCGCCTTGGGGGAAAGGGAAAAATTTCAAGGTTTGGGGCCGTAGTCGCCTTTTTCGCAGCGGCGGACGAAGGCCTCCGTGCGCTTGCGGATGCGGTCCCATTTCTCGCGGAGTTCCTGGGTCTCGTCGGCGGTGATGCGGTGGTCTTCCATCGCCTCGGCGACGTCGGCGATGAGTAGGCCAAATTCGCGGACGAGGATGTTGGCGGCTTTGTCTAGATTGCCGCTCGGGGCTTCGCCTTCGATGGGCGTGAACTGACCGCCCGCGCGGCGGGCGAGCCAGTCAACGATGCGGGTGTCGCCAGTGAGGTCGATCAGTAGGGCGGTGCGGTGGAGCGGGTTGGGTTGGCCGCTACCTTTTTCGGCCGGCTCTCGCCATTTGTAGAGCATCGAGGGAGAGACGCCGAGCGACTTGGCAATCTCCCCGTGTTTATTAAGCTGGCTGTCTTTGCCGCCGCCTTGGCCGGCCTTGAGCAGGGCGTCCTGCACTACGTGGTGCGCTTCCTTGATGGGGGTGCGTCGGGGGGCGGGCGGTTTCTTGGCCATGGCCGAGCATAGGGCGGGGTGGGCTCGGCCCGCAAGCGTGCGAAGGATATTACAGGTTTTTCACCTTATTGTAAGACGGTCGGGCCAGAAAAGATTGGAAAGAGGAAAAGGGGCCGACATCGTTGACCGCATGATGATTTTCGCCGCCTCCCCTGAAGAGGTTTCTTTGGTTCTGCCCATCGGCCTGCTCGCCGCTGGTTTGGTTTTGATCGGGGCGGAGTTCTTTCTTCCGACGGTCGTACTTGGTTTCATCGGCGCTGTCGTCTCCTTCGCCGGCATCTATCTTTCGGCGGAGGCGGGTGTCCTCACCTGCGCGGTGTTCTGCGGCGTCTTCCTGTTCGTCCTGACGCTTGAGTTCTTCGCTTTTCGCCGCCTCCTACCGCAGACCAGCATCGGCCGGTCGATGATCAACGCCAGCAGCAATGAAGGTGCCGCGGTGCCCGCCGCCGCCGGTTACGCCGTCTACGTCGGCAAGACCGGCCAGGCCGCCACCGTTCTGGCGCCTTCGGGCACGATCGAGATCGACGGCACCCTGATCGAAGCCTTTTCCCTCGACGGTTTCGTCGAACGCGGGGCCGCCGTTGTCGTCACCGAGGCCGGCTCCGGCCGCGTGACTGTCCGCCGCTCCCGCTAAACCCCTTTCATGCCCACCCTTACCATGCCTAACCTCATCCTCTGGATCGCCGCTGGCGCCCTGCTGCTGTTCGTCCTCTTCCTGCTCTCCTTCCTCGCCGTCTGGGTGCGCGCGCGCCTCGCCGGCGCCGAGGTCGGTCTGTTCGACCTCGTCGGTATGCGCCTGCGCAGCGTTCCCTACGCCGTAATCGTCGACGCCAAGATCGCCGCCACCAAGGCCGGCCTCTCGGTCGAGGTCGAGAAGATCGACGCCCACTACCTCGCCGGCGGCAACATCGTGCAGACGGTGCAGGCGCTCATCGCCGCCCAGAAGGCCGGCTTGCATCTCGACTGGAATCGCGCCTGCGCGATCGACATCGCGACCCGCGGTACGAACAAATCTGTGCTCGAGGCCGTGCTTACTTCCGTTAGCCCTAAGGTCATCGACGTGCCTAATCCGGCCAGCGGCCGCACCACGATCGACGCCGTTGCCAAAGATGGTATCCAGGTGAAGGTGAAGGCTCGCGTCACTGTTCGCACCAACCTCGATCGTTTCGTCGGCGGCGCCCAGGAAGAGACCATCATCGCGCGCGTTGGCGAAGGCATCGTCACCACTATCGGCTCCTCGGAGAGTTATAAAATCGTCCTCGAAAACCCCGACCGTATCTCCAAGACCGTCCTCGAGCGCGGTCTCGACGCCAATACCGCGTATGAGATCATGTCGATCGACATCGCAGACGTCGACGTCGGCGATAACATCGGGGCGATGCTCCAAGAGGCCCAGGCCAACGCTAACAAGAACATGGCGCAGGCTCAGGCCGAAATCCGTCGCGCGGCCGCCGTCGCGCTCGAGCAGGAAATGCGCGCCCGCGTCGAAGAGATGCGTGCCCGCGTCGTCGAAGCCGAGGCCCAGATCCCGCAGGCCCTCGCCGACGCGCTGCGTTCCGGCCGGATGGGTTACATGGATTTCCAGCGTCTCGAAAACCTCCGTTCCGACACCGAGATGCGAAAGGGTATAGCTGGTGACGGCCCTGCGCCCGGCGCCAAGGCCTGAGCATGGACTCCGAAATCGTCATTAAGATCGTCATCGGCGTAGTCATGTTCGCGGTTTGGGTCGCCGGCAAAATCAAGGTGGAGGCCGGCCAGCCGGCACCAATTGCTGTGCCCCCGTCCGTGCCGCGTCGCACCCGTCGGGTGCGCAATGCGCCACCGCCCCTCGCGCCGGAGCCGGAGCCTTCGGCCCTGGTCGCCGCGACCCATCTCGACGATACGTCCCTCGTGGTCACGCGGCCCGCGCGTGCGCAGTCGCGCCTGCAGTTTCGCGGCTCGGCCGCGCTCCGGCAGGCGATCATCGCCCGCGAAGTCCTTGGTCTGCCGCTCTCGCTGCGTCCGCCGCGCTTCTGATTAACGGCGCGGGGCGAAAATGCGGATAGCCAGATAAGGCAAAGCGCAACAAAGCACGATGGCGGCGCCGGAGGGCATCCACGCGAGGTAATAAGAAAGATAAAGGCCACCGATCCCGCCGAGTAAGGCGCAAGCGACCGCCCAACCCATCACTTGAGGGAGCGTGCGACCGAGCAGAACACCGGTGGCCGCAGGAATGACAAAGAGCGCGGTGGTCAGGAGCGCGCCTACGAGGCGCACGCAGGCCACTGCGCCGAGGGCCACTAAGCCGAGCAAGATGGCGCGCAGGAGAGCGGGTTTGGCGCCGAGCAGTCGGGCATATTCTTCGTCAAAGGAAGCCAGTTCCATTTCCTTATGCAGGATACGCAGACTCACGAGCACGACGAAGGCCGTGACAGCGATGATGACGATGTCTTGAGGGCCAACGGAGACCACACTCCCAAAAAGCAATCCCGTGAAATCGCGCCACGAATGCGCCAGCTGCATCATGGCGATCCCGGCGGCGAACATCACCGAAAGCATCACGCCGATGGCGCTGTCTTCGCTCGTACCCTTGCGGTTGGAAAGCCAAGCCGCTCCGGCCGCGGTCAGCAGGGCGGCGGCGAGAGCGCCGACATAGGGAGAGAGGCCCAGTAGCATCGCGCCGACGACTCCCGGTAAAATCGAGTGGGTGAGGGCCGTGCTCACGAAAGCCATGCGACGAAGCACCACATAGGCGCCCAAGCAGGCGCAGGTGAGGCCTCCGAGCACGACAGCCCAAAGGGCTCGGACGAAGAAGGCTTCGGCCAACGGTTCGCGGATGACCTCAAGCATGATGGTGTCCGTGGCCCGTGCAGGAATGGGTGGTGGTGACGGTGCCATTTCGCATTTCCAAGATGCGATCAAACCGACGTGAGTCGGCCGGGTCATGCGTGGCCATGATGACCGTAAAAGCGTGGCCTTGTTCGAAAAGGAATTTCTCGACGATATCGCGACTGGCTTGATCCAGCGCCGCATAGGGTTCATCCAGCAGCAGGATTTCGGCGCCTTGCACGGTCGCCCGGGCAAGCAGCCCGCGTTGGAGTTGACCTCCCGAAAGCGTATGTACGGGGCGATCAGCTAAGTTGGTGAGCCCCATCAGTTCGAGCGCGCGATCTACGGTCTGGTTGCCGTGGTGGCATTCCTCGAACCATCCGTGGTGGGCGTAGGTTCCCATCTGGACCAGGCGACGGAGTTGAAGGGGGAAATTTTCCGTGAAAGTCGGTCGTTGGGAGAGGTATGCCACTTGGCTGCGGCCAAGTGCTGGCGGTGAACCCAAAACCTGGACCTTACCCTCTCGAGGTTTGATCAGGCCGGCTAAGGCTCGGAGAACCGTTGATTTTCCGGAACCATTAGGTCCGATGAGAGCGGCACGACAACCGCAAGGAATCTCAAACGTGGCATGTTCGAAAGCGAGATGGCCATCGGGCCTTGCGGATGCTGACAAGTCCGTGGCCTGGACGGCGATACCCTGGCAATGCGTCTTTCCGCCTGATGAGTAGGGGAGGGTAGGCAGTAATTCTAGGGGCGAATCATTGAGACGTTGAAGCCAAGCGGGAAAATGAAGGCTCATGGTTTTAAGAGAGCGGCCTGAAGCTTACGGCCATTTTTTAGCATCATGCCTGCCCAAGTGTCACCTTCCGTGCCTGTGGGCTCCAAAAATTCAAAGGAAAGGGGAAGGGGTGGCGGGATTCCGGTATCGCGGCAAAGTTGCTGGGCGATCGCATCGTTTTGGCCGTCGTCGACCACTACGACCCTAACTCCCTGGCTTCGGATGGTTTCAAGAAGCAGGGAGAACTGCTTCGCAGAGGGGTCGGCTGCCTCTGTTGATGCGCTCTGTAAGATCGTCGAAGCAACGATTAGACCGTAGCGATGCGCAAAGGGGCCAAGGTTGGCATGCTGGGTGATGATTCGGCGTTGATTTACGGGAATTATGCCGAAGGCTCTTTCCAGGGTATTATCTACGACCATTACGTCTTTAACTAACTGACTATAAGTATCTTGCATGCTAGCATTCGGGTACAATATTTGAAGTTTTTTGCGAAGTTTTTCAATAATTTTTAGGACTAGTTTTGGATCTGTCCAAATGTGTGGATCCGGCGTCCTTTGTTTGCCGATAGAAAGGTGATTCGGATTAGCTTCGAGGGCCAGCCAGAGGGTGGCATTCTCCCTGTGGTTTGCTTTAATCCAGTCAGCCAGCCAGGGCTCAATTTCGGGGCTTAAGCCTACGATTAGGTCAGCTTTTGCTAGGTCCTTGGCGTCATTAGCGTTGATTTGATAACCGTGAAGCTCAC
>CAILOT010000145.1:0-26986 GCA_903835965.1 uncultured Opitutia bacterium | reverse complement strand
CTTCAAATCAAGGTGCTGTTCCTTCTTAAAATAGTCAGGCAGCCAGATCAGGTAGAACCACCAGACCGGGTCAGTCATGAATTTTGCCACCATGTAGGCCCAAGCTTGGCGTGTACCGAAAAGCTGACCCCATGAAACCTTTTCAGTCGGCTCACCGGCATCATCCTCCTGCAGGGGAGGATTACGGAAGAGCGGAATCCAGAAGAAAACCCAAATAACACCCAAGATACCGGCGATGACAAAAGTCGAGCGCCAGCCCCAAGCCGCGGCTACCGGCAAGACAACGAGCGGCGCGACGACCGAGCCGATGTTCGAACCGGAATTAAAAAGCGCATTGGCGAAAGCTCGCTCAGCCCGGGGGAACCACTGGGCCACCGTCTTAATGGCTGCGGGAAAATTACCCCCTTCACCGAGACCCAAACCAACCCGGGCGGCCGCGAAACCCATTACAGAGCCGACCGCAGCATGAGCAGCGGCCGCGACCGACCACGCCACGATGGAAACAGTGTAACCGATTTTAGTCCCAAAACGGTCGATGAACCAGCCGAAGCCCAGTAGTCCGAACGCATAGGCAAATTGAAAAGCCGAATTCACATAACCGTACTGGGTATTGGTCCAGCCAAGTTCCTTATCCAGATACTCGGGCTTAATGAGCGAGAGAATCGACCGATCGATATAATTGATCGTCGTCGCAAAGAAGAGGAGCGCCAGAATGACCCATCGATGCGAGGAGACAGCGGGTTTGGTGCTTAGGTTGGAATCTTTCATCTTAATAAGGGGTTCTGCTAACAAATGGCCATTTTTTAGGTTGTCGACCTTAGAAGTCCTGTTGACTGAACCCCCTCATAAAGCCACTAATGGACGAGATTATACCTATAATGAAGCCGCGTATCCTCCTCACAACCACCTCCTTCCAAGACACCCCCGGCGAGCATCACAAGCTTCTGGCCGAAACGGGCTGGGAAGTAGTCACCGCCCGCGGGCCGCTCAACGAAGCGGACACCCTCGCGCTTATGGGGGAATTTGACGGTTACATCTGCGGAGACGACCTTATCACGGCCGCGGTCATCGAAAAAGCCCTGCCCCGCCTGAAGGTCGTTTCCAAATACGGCATCGGCGTCGACAAGATCGACGTAAAGCACCTTACCAGCAAAGGCATCCCCCTACTCTTCACCCCTGGCGTCAACCACACGACGGTCGCCGAGCACACTTTCCTACTCCTTTTGGCCATGGAAAAGAATTTCTACTTTCATACCGACTCGACACGTTCGGGCGGCTGGAAGCGCAAGACGGGTCGTGAATTACTCGACAAGACGATCGGTATCATCGGCATGGGTCGCATCGGCAAAGAAGTCGCCATCCGCGCCCGCGCTTTCGGCATGAAGGTCATCGGCTTCGACCTCTACTGGGACGACAAATTCGCCGCACAATATGACATCAAGCGCGCAACGACGATGGACGAGGTTTTCGCCGTTTCCGATTACCTGTCGCTTCACACCAACCTGACACCTGAAACCCGCGACTTAGTTCGAGCCGAGACCATCGCCAAGATGAAGAAGGGGGTCTTGATCCTCAACTGCGCCCGAGGCGAGATCGTGCACACCGATGACATCGCGGTCGCTCTCAAGTCAGGCCAGGTCGGCGGCTACGGCACCGACGTGCTCGACGAAGAGCCCCCACGCGCGGACCACCCCTTGACCAAGCTCCCCAACTGCGTCGTCACGCCGCACATCGGTTCACGCACCGCCGAAAGCGTCCAACGCCAGGCCGTGGCCGCGGTGAAGAACCTAATCTTAGCGATGCATGGCGAAAAACCGCTGGCCCAGATCAACCCAGAAGTTCCCGTCAAGAAAGTCGTCTAATCTCACCTAGATATTTAAAATAACCATGAGCGAAATTTTCCATGTCATCCCGGTCGCAGCCCATGAGGCTCTGATCACCGCCGCCTATACGAAGCGCGGCTTCGGCGCCAAAGAGTCGGCCCAGGCCGCCCAGATGGCCTCGATGGCCACGCACCACGGCATCCGGACGCACAACGCCCTGAAAGCCCTTCACCTCGACGAATTATTCGGCTCCGGCGCCAAGGTGCCGGGCTGCACGCCCAATGCCACTGTCACCAAAAAGGCTTCACGTTTCGAAGCCGCCGAAGTCTGGGACGCACATCAGAAGCTCGGTCAAGCCGTAGCCGTCGACGCCATCAATCGCTGCATCGAACTCGCCGATAAATACGGCGTGGGCACGGTATCCGTCGACAACGCTTTCCACTACCTCTGGGGCGGTGGCTACGTCATGGAAGCCGCGAAGCGTGGTTATATCGCTTATACGAATTGCACGGCGACGCTCGCCGAAGTCGTTCCTTTCCAAGGCAAGCACCCGACGCTTGGGACTAATCCGCATTCGTGGGGCTTCCCCACGACGGATGCCGTCGGCTTCCCGATCGTGATCGATTGGGCCACCTCTGTCATCGCCATGGGCCGAGTCCAAGTCCTCAAGCGTGAAGGTAAGATGCTGCCACCCGATGCGGCCGTAGATAAAGACGGCAAGATCACCCTCGACCCGAACCAAGCGGTGTCCCTCATCCCCTTTGGCGCCCACAAAGGCTACGGTCTTTCGTTGATCAACGAAATCGTCGCCGGATTCATCGGCGGCTCATTACCTACGATTCGCAGTCGCACGCATGTGCCTGGTGAAAAACAAGCCTGTGCCTTCTTCTTCCAAGTGATCCACCCCGAGGCCATCAGTTCGGGCGTCTTCGCCCAAGGTCGCAACCAATCGCAGAACGTCAAAGCCGTCCTCGCCGACGTCCTCGGCCACGGTAATGAAAAGTGCATGCTACCTGGCCAACTCGAAGCAGCGGCAGCAGCGCGTAGCATCAAAGCAGGTGGCTTGCTCTTCTCGAAAGCCGAAGTGGAAGCGCTGAACGAACTGGCGCACGAGTGCGGAGCGAAACCTTTCGACCTCGCCACCCTCCCCGTCGCCTAAGCACCCCCGTCCTCCAACTTAACACCCTACCAGCCATGTCACTCATCATCAAGCCGGCCAAAAATTGCGCCTTCGACCAAGTGTCCCTCGGAGAAATCATGCTTCGTCTCGACCCCGGCGAAGGCCGGGTCCGCACGACGCGTGAATTCAAAGTCTGGGAAGGCGGCGGCGAATACAATGTCGCACGCGGCCTCCGCAAATGTTTCGGCCTCCGTACTTCCGTCTGCACGGCCTTCGTCGACAATGAAGTCGGACGCCTACTCGAAGATTTCGTCATGCAAGGCGGTGTAAATACCGATTATATCAAATGGCGCGAAGATGACGGCATCGGTCGTACGGTCCGGAACGGCCTCAACTTTACCGAACGGGGCTTCGGCATCCGTGGTGCCGTCGGCGTCCCTGACCGCGGCAACACCGCCGCCTCGCAACTCAAGCCCGGCGACTTCGACTGGGAGCATCTCTTCGGCACGCTGGGCGTCCGCTGGCTCCACACGGGAGGCATCTTCGCCGCCCTGTCCGAATCGACGGCCCAAGTGACCATCGAGGCCGTGAAAGCCGCCAAGAAGCATGGCACCATCGTTTCGTACGATCTGAATTATCGCCCTTCGCTCTGGAAGACCATCGGCGGCCTCAAGAAAGCCCAAGAGGTCAACCGCGAGATCGCCAAGTACGTGGACGTGATGATCGGTAACGAAGAAGACTTCACGGCTTCGCTTGGCTTCGAAGTCAAAGGTGCCGACCACAGCCTTTCGCACATCGAAACCCAGGCCTTCAAGGACATGATCGGCGAAGCCGTCAAACAGTTCCCTAATTTCAAAGTCGCCGCGACCACTTTGCGTCGCGTGATTACCGCAACCAAGAACGACTGGAGCGCCATCTGCTGGCACGACGGTAAATTCTACGATAGCATCTCCTTCCCTGGACTCGAAATCCTCGACCGCGTGGGCGGAGGCGACAGTTTCGCTTCGGGGCTGGTCTTCGGTTTTCTCGAATACAACGATGCCCAGAAGGCCGTTAATTATGGTGCGGCTCACGGAGCGCTCGCCTCTACGACCCCAGGGGACACCTCCATGGTCACCCGCAAGGAAGTCGAGAAACAGCTCGCCGGTGGTGGCGCCCGCGTCGTCCGCTAATCGCCTGCCCTCCCCTATACTCCTTACTCCATACTCTAGTCCTATGTCCTCACTCGAACTCTTCTCACTCAAAGGTCGCACCGCCGTTGTCATTGGCGGCACCGGCGAACTTTGCGGCGCCATGGCCGAAGGCTTTGCCTCCGCTGGCGCCCACGTCATCCTCGTCGGACGCGACCCCGCCAAAGCGGATGCCCGTCTGGCCCTCATCAAAGCCGCCGGCGGCTCGGCTGAATTCCTTTCGTGCGAAGCCACAAACAAAGCCGAGCTCATCAAACTGCGCGACACCATCCTGGCCAAGCACGGTAAAGTCGACGTCTTGGTGAATGGCGCCGGCGTCAACTCCCCGACGCCCTTCTTCGACATCGACGAAGCACAGCTCGACCGGATTCTTACCGTAAATATCAAAGGTGTCGTCTTCGGCTGTCAGGTTTTCGGCGAAGCGATGGTCAAAGCCGGCAAGGGCTCGATCATCAACCTCGGATCGGAATCCGGCATCCTGCCCCTTTCCCGCGTGTTCACCTATTCGGCTTCGAAGGCCGCGGTGCATAATCTATCGAAGAACCTCGCCCGCGAATGGGCGGCTAAAGGCGTCCGCGTGAATACGCTCGTCCCAGGCTTCTTCCCCGCCGAACAGAACCGCAAGGTACTGACCCCCGAACGCGTGGCCACGATTTTGGGCAAGACCCCGATGAATCGTTTCGGCGACGCCAAGGAACTCATCGGGGCCTCGCTGTTATTGGCTTCCGACGCCGGCAGTTTCGTCACCGGAGCCGAGATCGTCGTCGACGGCGGTTTCGCCGCGATGTCCATCTAACATCGAGAGACCGTGACGATGGCCTTCATGGACGACAATTTCATCCTCTCGACCGGCACAGCGCAAAAGCTGTACCACGGCATCGCAAAAGACCAGCCGATCGTTGACTACCATTGCCATCTTAGTCCGAAGGATATCGCCGACGACCGTCGCTTCGAAGACCTGACCGCTATCTGGCTCGCCGGTGACCACTACAAGTGGCGCGCCATGCGAGCCAACGGAGTCAACGAGGACCTCATCACGGGAAATAAGTCCACGTCTCGAGAAAAGTTTCAAGCTTGGGCTGAGACCGTCCCGCACACGTTGCGCAATCCGCTGTTTCACTGGACGCACCTCGAACTTCGTCGCCACTTCGGCATCACCGAAGTCCTTGAAGGCGCGACGGCGCAGAAAATCTGGGACGAAGCCAATCGCCAGCTTACGCACGGCGACCTGACTGCCCGCGGTATCCTGAAGATGATGAAAGTCGAAGTCGTCGGCACGACCGACGACCCGGCAGACTCGCTCGAATTACATCATCAGATCGCCAAGTCCGGCTTTGCGACGCGCATCGTCCCAACTTACCGTCCTGACGCTTGCCTTAAGGTTGACGCCCCTGAACGCGTTCAAGCTTGGGCGAAGAAACTTGCAGGCGTAACCGGTAAAGGCGCTGACACCTTTGCTGGCCTCATCGCTGGCCTCAATCAACGGCACGACGATTTCGCGGCCGCGGGCTGCCGCGCGACGGACCACGGTCTCAACTACCTCCCCGACGTCAGTTGCACGGAGAGCGAGGCCAAAGACATCTGGGATCGGGCTATCGCTGGCAATGCCGCTACTGCCGCCGAAGCCGAGAAATTCACGGCCTACATCATGCTCCATGTCGGACGACTCAATCACGCCAAAGGCTGGGCTACCCAGTTACACCTTGGCGCCGTCCGCGACCCGAATCTCGGACTACTCAAACGTCTCGGCTCCGACGCCGGCTGCGATACCATCGGCGACTTCCGCCAAGGCCCGGGCCTTATTCGCTGGTTCGGCACCCTCTCGGGCGAGAATACTCTCGGCAAAGTCATACTGTACAACCTGAACCCAGCCGACACCGCGCTCTTCGCCTGCCTCCCAGGCTCATTCCAAGACGGGGTCACCCCTGGTAAAATCCAGTATGGCTCCGGCTGGTGGTTCCTCGACCAAGAGCGCGGGATGCGCGACCAGATGAACGCCCTGTCGGACCTTGGTTTACTCGGTCGCTTCATCGGCATGATCACCGATTCGCGCTCCTTCCTCTCGTATCCACGCCACGAATACTTCCGTCGTATTTTGTGCGACCTTGTAGGCCAAGACGTCGAATCCGGCCGGATCCCTGACCGCAAGGAATGGAATGAGCGCTTGGTCGCCGACGTCTGTTACCGCAACGCCAGCCAGTATTTTGGCTTCAAAAAATAAGGTTTTAAAGAGTCTTAAGAAACCTGAGCGTCTCACCTCATCCTCTGATGGCTTGCCAACCGACGAAGCCTTGGCAAATTGCCCTTATGCGCACGTTTCTCTTGCTCATCGCCTCCTGCCTCACGCTTGGCGCAGCCGATTCAACCGAGAAGGTGCATCAACTCCGGGAATTCAACCTTGGTCGCTATCTGACTGGGCCGCGAATTTCCGAAGGAGCCATGAAAGACAAAGCCACCGCCATCGTCTGCATGGGCACCCTCTCCTCCAATCCACACTCATGGGCGGCAGCTTGGACTCCGGAATTCGAAGACCTGCACAAAAGCAGCGGCGCCAAAGTAACTGTCATCGGTGCGGCTTGGGGCAAGGGCCTCGCCCCCAAGGATTACGCCGAATATGCCAAGAAGTTCAAATTGGAGTTCACGCTCGTCAACGGCATCGAGCACGCACCCTTTGAAGTGCCGCGCGACGGTCATTGCCTGATTTTCAATGCCGACGGCAAACTGATCTACAGCGGCCAACCCAACAAAGGTAACCAAGATTTCAAAGACGCCATCGCCGCGATCAGCAAGTAACCCCCATTCAACATTACCCCATCACCCATTCATCATCCCATGCGAAAACTAGCCTGCCTGCTACTCTTAGTGCCTATGCTCCTCCCAGCGGCGGAGAAAAAAGAGAAGAAATATGACCTCAATGATTTCGCCTGGGGGAAGATTATTTCCGGTCCCGCGATCACAGAGGCCAGCACCAAAGACAAAGGCATCATCTTGTTCGGCTGGGCCAATGAAAAGCAGGTACACGGCGAGGAGAACATGGAGCGTCTTTCGAAAATCAATGAAGAGTACAGCAACACCGTCTTCATGGTCGCCGTCGAATTGACTTCACAATACAAAACCGCAAAAGAACAAGCCGAACTCGGTAAAGCCGTCAAAAAAGCCAACGTCAAGGTGCCTGTCGCCGCAGGAATGAAAAAATTACCGGAAGGAAAATGGTTCAAGACAACCCCGGCCTGCTTCATCTTTAACTCCAAGAAGGTGCTCATCTACGAAGGTTACGTTCACGGCGATGAATTCAAACAAGCCATGGAAGAGGCCGGTATCGTAGCCGGCAAGCCCGGTAGCAAACCTGCGACCGAAGAAAAGCCCGCAGCCAAAGACCCTAAGAAGGGGACCTAAGTACGATCGGTGCGGTAGACTCGGCGTACCCTCTGGGTAAGGGTGCAGAGCGCTTCCCATGGAATGCAATCCGCCCACGCGCAAAACTCGGCGACGGCAATGCGGTCCTTCCCTTGCGCCCCTAGAATCGTAACGATGTCTCCCGCGACAACTTCAGGAATATCCGTGATATCAAGGATGGTCTGATCCATCGTCACCCGGCCCAGAATCGGGCAGCGTCGACCGTGTAAGAGAAAGAACCCGCGATTACTGGCCGCCGTCGGCACGCCATCTCCGTAACCGACAGCGACGATGGCCACGCGCGACGGACGCGAAAGGACTTTAGTCCGGTTATAGCTGACGGCCGTTCCCGCCGGGAGATCCTTCACCAGCACCACGCGGGCGTGAAATGAAAGAACCGGCTCGGGCTTAAGGCTCGCCAAGAATGACCCCGCCGAAGGTGGCAACCCATACTGCATCAGACCGATACGGACGGCATTGAAAGGCGAATCCGCGGAAAAACTTTCCAGCCCCGCACTGTTGTCCGCATGAATCAGCATCCGGGCTTTTTCCGCCGGCGTGACGAGTGCGAGCAGACGCAAGAAAATCTGGCGTTGCTCGGTCGTAAAACCGGCATCCGAATCCGCTTCGGAAAAGTGGGTGTAAATGCCGCGCCAATCGAAACGCGCTTGACTCCGGACATAGGTAAAAAGCTCCGGAGCGGCTTCATGCCAGACACCTGCCCGCCCCATCCCGGTATCGACTTTGACGTGAACCTTGGCCGTCAGCGCCGTAGCGTTGACGATCGCAGCCAAGGCGGCGGCTTCCGCTAGCGAGTTAAGCGTGATATCCAAACCAAGTGCGACAGCCCTCGCCATCTCGCCGGGCAAAGTCGGGCTAAGCAAAAGAATATCCCCTTCGTGGCCGATCTCGCGAAGCCGTGAAGCCTCCTCGACATTCGCCACCGCAAAACAATCGACGCCCGCCTGCATTAGACGCGTTGCCACTTCAGGCATGCCATGGCCATAGGCATTGGCTTTTACCACGGCGACATAGCGAACGTGGCGCGGCAGGGCTAGTTTGATGCGTCCGACATTACGATCGATGGCCGGAAGATCGATTTCGACCCAAGCGCGCGTTGCGGCATCATGATTGGCGGGACTCATCAGGAGGCACGATGGCGTTCACCGCCCCAAGTTGCGAAATCAGCCGCAGGATTAAGGGCTTCCGGTTTTGGCTCCAAGCGAAGCAAGGGCGACCGCGAAAATAAATCCGGCAATTGCGCCCAGGGTGATTCTATCACTGTGCAAAGCGGGAAGACGGCGGCGGCTTCCGGCGAGGTCGTCACGATCGGAAGATCCTTGGCTCGAAGTTGATCCGCCTCCATTTCGCTAGGAGCACCGAACTTTCCCTCGGCATCAACGCACAAACAATTCCAGCGCTTAAGCCTAGATTCCAAAGCGGCCGCATACGGAGGCAGATGGCCCGAGCGGGCCGCTGCTTCGGCCAAAACGGCCAGCGATTCCCAGACATAAATCGGCCGAGGGACCAACGTCGCCCAAGTACGCGCTGCCAAAGCCGCGATGCGGATGCCTAAGACCGAGCCTGGACCGACGCACACGGCAAACGAATTGATATCACTCAGCTGTAAACCTGCTTCCGCCAAGGCTGCACGGGCGCACGCAAAAGTAGATTCCAAAGCGCCATCAACAGCGATCGCCTGACCGCTCCATTGCGAAGCAGAAATCACGCCCACGCGGACTCCGACACGAGCCGAGCCATCGATGACCAGACATGGTTCAGGCAAAGCCATGCAGATCAGCCTGGGGGCCAACCCAAGGCCCTGCCACCCAAGAGATGAACATGTAGGTGCGGGACGGACTCACCCCCGTCGGGGCCATGGTTGATCACCAGACGGAAACCCTTGGCCAAGCCCAATTGGCGCGCCACCTGCCCGGCTACCCTGAGCAAATGCCCTAACAAAGCCTGATCGGAAGCCTGGGCTTCACCGACGCGGACGATCAATTGGCGCGGGACGATGAGGATATGAATGGGCGCCTGCGGCGCGACGTCATGGAACGCGACGCAGAGATCATCTTCGTGGACGAGCCGGGCCGGGATCTCCTTGTCGGCGATCTTCTGGAAAATCGTCTTGGGCATATTCATATGGTGATTATAACACGACCACCGTCACGCGCCGGCGGCCGGCCTGGCGGGCGACGAGACCTTGCAGGAATTCCACCGCTTCATCGTAGGCTTGGCGCGATTTACTCGAGCGGGCCCGCGGACCGGTGAGGTATTGATCCTGAAGCCCTACCGCCCAAAACAACACGTCCGCCGCATCGCCCGTCGTCGCCAAGGCGGCCTCGACCCGCTCCGAGGCCCAAAGGGCGTCAAACGGCTCGGCCCGGTGGTCTAAAACGGCCACGGACGGCGCGGGCTGATGCGGAGACAGCAAGCGGAAGATCTGCGCGGCGGCGGCGGCCAACTCCGTAGCGCCCAAGCTAGGATCGGTCTGCTCATCGTTTTCAAAAACCCGGAGGACCGCATCCACGTCGCGGCTTAATTGCGGAGCCGTACCCACCATCGAAGCGATTAGCGCATTAAGAGTCCTCAGCCGGATCGACTTGGGCAAGGCCGCGGTCACTTCGCTTTTCCTCCTTTGCGCAGTTGTTCGATGGCCTTGGCTAGTTCTTCGATATCACGGAACTCGCGATAGACGCTGGCGTAACGCACATAGGCGATCTGATCGACGCCTTGAAGTTTGGCCATGATCTCTTCGCCGATCGCGCTCGAGGGAACTTCGTCTTCGAATTTAGCCTGCAAGCCCTCGACGACCTCCGAGATTAGAAGATTGATGCGTTCGACCTCGATGGGTCGCTTATCCGTAGCCTTGCGGATGCCGGCGGCGATCTTGCCCATGTCAAATTCCTCCCTGGCGCCGTTACGTTTCACCACCGCCAAGCCTTCGCGGACGATTTCTTCGATCGTACTGAAACGGTGGGCGCAAGCCAGGCATTCGCGGCGGCGCCGGATCGAATGGTTACCCTTTCCGAGGCGGGTCTCCAAAACCTTCGTGTCCTCGTGATTACAGCGCGGGCAGAACATCGCTCAGAGTTTCAGGAAGTTGCCCAATAATTCCAAACCGTGTTCGGTCGCAAAAGATTCCGGATGGAATTGCACGCCCCAGATGGGCATCTCGCGATGTCGGAGCCCCATGACCAAGCCGTCATCGGTCCAAGCTGTCACTTCCAAGCAAGAAGGGAAAGTCGAACGCTCGACGACCAACGAATGGTAGCGAGTGGCGGCGAAAGGATTAGGCAAACCGTTGAACAAGTCCGTGTTATTATGAAAAACCGGCGAAGTCTTCCCGTGCATCAAGTGGGGCGCACGAATGACGCGGCCGCCGAAAACATGACCGATGGCCTGATGGCCCAGGCAAACACCGAGTAATGGCTTCTTGCCGGCGAAGGCCTTGATCATATCGCACGAAACTCCCGCCTCAACCGGCGAGCACGGACCGGGCGAAATCATGACGCGATCCGGGTTGAGCGCCAAAGCTTCCTCGACAGTGATCTGGTCATTACGGAAGACCTTCTGCTCAACGCCTAATTGACCAAAGTATTGGACAAGGTTGTAGGTGAACGAATCGTAATTATCGATGACCAGGAGCACGACGAAACGATTTGCCCGTCGCGTCGAAGTGTCAAGGAACGGAGCAGCCGTGTGAACAACTGAGCCAGCGGACAAAGTTGTTCGCATCAGGCATCTTGACGGCAGGAAGAAATCTGTTGTTCGCCGATAATCATGACCCTGAAAGCGGAAAATAATCATAGAACTTTTGCGCGCGACCCGCCCGGCTGGACTCTCGCTTCGATGTGCCGTGCGTGCCTGTCTTTGCCTGCTCAAGCGATTCAATCCAGCCGCCAGCCCCAGACACCCGATTCGCCCCTGCCTAACCCTCCCCTTACCTCCATCCAGCCCCCTTTGTCGAATATCGTGAATTACCCCACAACCCCCTCAAAAGTAGGACTTTACAGATAGGCCAGCTGTGAATAACTATGTTAAAGGCATGAAACAGCGCACACTTGGACGGGAAGCCTCGGTAAAGGGCAAAGCCTTGCACACCGGCCAGGAGGTCACCCTTACCCTGAAGCCGAGCGCACCCAACACCGGGCTCATCTTCCGTCGTATCGATCTTTTCGGCAAACCTGAGGTTCGGCCCGTCTCAGAAATGGTCACCGAACTCGAACGCAAGACGACCGTCTCCTCGGACACGGTCAAGCTACACACCATTGAGCACGTGCTTTCGGCCCTGACGGGAATGGGCGTAGACAATGCCATCGTTGAGATTGACGCTTCCGAGCCCCCCATCGTCGACGGTTCGGCACGACCTTTCACCACGCTCATTCATCAGTGCGGTATCGTCGAGCAAGATGCCCAGCGAGAAGTCTTCACCCTGACGCATCCGATCACCATCAACGAAGGAAGCCGCTCGATCATCGCGCTTCCGTTTGACGGCTTACGGATCACCTGCACTTCCGCCGACGACCGCGGCATCCATACTCAGCACCTCACGATTGATATCGACCCGGAAACTTACGAAGCCCAAATCGCACCCGCGCGTACTTTTACGATTTACGAAGATATCGAAGAGCTTTTGAAAAAAGGTCTGATTCAAGGCGGCTCACTTGATTCCGCCATCATCCTTAAAGGCGATAAAGTCGTCAGCAAGGAACCTCTTCGCTTCAAAGACGAACTCGTTCGCCATAAAATTCTGGATATCATCGGAGACATCGTGCTCGCCGGCATCCGGCTGAAAGCGCACATCATCGCCGTACGCCCTGGACACGCCTTAAACGCCCGCCTAGCCGCTTCCGTCCGCAAACAATGGCAGGAGTCCAAAGAACCTAAGCCCAAGGCCGAAGCTACCCGTAAAATCGAAGCTCCTAAGGCGCCTATCGGAAGTGCGTTGGATATCCGTCAGATTCTCAACGCCCTGCCCCACCGTTACCCCTTCGTGATGGTCGACCGTGTGGTCGAACTCACCGACGACTCATTGGTTGCGATCAAAAACGTGACGATCAATGAGCCTTATTTCCAAGGACACTTCCCCGGACAACCCGTCATGCCCGGCGTGCTTCAAATCGAAGCGATGGCCCAGGCCGCCGGCCTCATCATGTTGCGCCGCGGCGCCCCGGACGAAGCCCCTAAGGTCGTTTTCTTCATGAGTGCGGACAAGGTCAAATTCCGTAAAGCCGTCACCCCGGGTGACACCTTGGAGATTCGAGCCAAACTGACGAAGGTTCGCGGGCGCATCGCCGCCGCCGAGTGCGAATGTTTCGTGAATGGCGAATGCGTCTCGTCGGCTGAACTGCTCTTCACCGTCGCCGAATCGCTCAGCACCTAAGTCGCATGTCCGACAAAATCCACCCGTCTGCGATCATCGAACCCGGAGCTAAGCTGGGCAAGAATGTGACGGTCGGCGCCTACGCTTTCGTCGGAGCCGACGTGACCTTAGGTGACGGATGCATCCTTCACCATCACGCGTCAGTCGAAGGCTTCACCCAGCTGGGATCCCAATGCGAAGTCTTCCCCTTCGCCGTCATCGGCGGCCGGACCCAAGACCTGAAGGCTAAGCCCGGAAAACCTGGCCTGAAGGTTGGTAGCCGTAATACTTTTCGCGAATACGTCAGCGTCCACCTTGGCACCCAAGAAGGCGAATGGACCATCCTCGGTGACGATAACGTCCTGCTGGCCTATTCCCACATCGCGCATGACTGCGTCATCGGCAACCATCTTGTCATCTCGAGTCACTCCGCCGTCGCCGGCCATGTGCACGTCGGGGACCACGTGAATATCGGCTGGAACGCCGGTATTCATCAATATTGCCGCATCGGAGACCACGCCATGGTCGCAGCCTGCTCGAAGTGTGTGCAGGACGTCCCCCCTTTCGTCATCGCAGATGGCAACCCCTGCGAGACCAAGATGATCAACGCCGTCGGTCTGAAGCGTTCGGGTTTCTCCGACGAAGAAATCGGGACGGCCAAAGCGCTACACCGCCTTTTCTATCGCGACGGACTCAACACCACCCAGGCCATCGAAAAGGCACGTGCTTTGCCCGAGGCTTCCGGGCGCATCGTAAAGAGCTTCCTAGACTTCGCCGCGTCGACCAAGCGCGGCCTGGCCTAAGCACGTAGGCGCTTGCACCGTCAAAGCCTTTTCCTAGGCTGGCGGGCATGAAAGCCCTCCTGCCTTCCCTTCTCGCTGTTCTCGGTACCTTCAGCCCGCTCGGCGCGGCTATCGTCGAGAAGCCTCTGGAATATAAATCCGGCGACGTCCTCTGCGAAGGCTGGCAGGCCTATGACGACGCCGTGACTGGCAAGCGCCCCGGTGTACTCGTCGTGCACCAGTGGACTGGCATCAGTGACCACGAGAAGGAAGCCGCCCACAAACTCGCCGCCCTCGGCTACAACGTCCTCGTCGCCGACATCTATGGCAAAGGGATCCGCCCGCAACCTCCGGCCGCTGGCAAGGAAGCCGGTAAATACAAGGCCGACCGGCCGCTGCTCCGCGCCCGCGTCAACGCTGCGCTCGACGTGCTTAGCCATGACGCCCGCACCGATGCTTCCAAAATCGCTGCGACGGGCTACTGCTTCGGCGGCACGACCGTAGTCGAACTCGCCCGCAGCGGCGCCGCCATCAAGGGCGTCGTCAGCTTCCACGGTGGCTTGGATTCTCCAACCCCGGCCGACGGCAAGAACATCAAGGCCAAGGTCCTCGCGCTCCATGGCGCCGACGATCCCTATGTCCCGGCCAAGGATGTCGCCGCCTTTGAGGCCGAAATGAAATCCGCCTCCGTTGACTATAAACTCATCAAGTATCCCGGCGCCGTCCACAGCTTCACGCATAAGGCCGCCGGCAACGACAACTCCAAGGGAGCCGCTTATAACGCCGACGCCGACCGGGATTCATGGATCGAAATGGAGAACTTCCTAAAGACCACCCTCGGCCGCTGAAGCGCCTGAGTACCCCGCCGCCAAGGCGACACCATCGTCAATCCCCCTCTACCCTGAAAATAAAAATCCTACTCCTTCTCCTCGCGGCTTCCCTACTTGGAGCGGAGCCCAGCGATGGTCTGGCACCCGAGGTCGCAGGCCTGAACGCCGCCGCGGTCTCCTACGCCCTCGAAGCCAAACTGCCTGACCTCGAGAAGCCCTTCCTCAGCACCAAGCCGCAGGAGCTCAAGGATGGCCTCACCGTCGGAGAGCTCCAAGGTGCGCAGAAAGAAACCGTATTAAAATTCGCCCACGAGATCGCGGACGGTAAGCACGGCGAAATCGACAGCCTACTCATCGCGCACCACGGGCAACTGCTCTTCGAATCTTATTATCGCAGAGGACGTCAGAACTACCCGCACTATCAGATGTCGATCACGAAGTCCTACACGGCCATGGCTGTCGGACGCGCGATTCAACTCGGTTACCTGAAGATGTCGGACCTCGACCGCCCCGTTTACTCTTTCTTGAATGAACTTCAGCCGGCGAAGTTCGTCGCGGGGGCAAAGGACGTCACCTTAGCACATGTGATGAATATGAAATCGGGCGTACGTATCGACGACACCAAGATTGGCGAACTCGTCAAGAATCCTGCCGCATTGAAAGGGCAAGGCCAGATTCAGGGCTATTTCCAACATAGCGCGCCGATTCCAGCCGCTCCGCGTACTTTCAAATATCAATCTTCAGACCCCAGCATGGCCATGCAAGTCGTACAGGCCACCGTGCCGGGCTCCGCCGCGGAATTCATCCGCAAGGAGCTCTTTGGTAAGCTCGGCATAACGAATTACAACTGGGAGACCGACACCGTCAGCGGCCTGCCTAAATCAGCCGCCGGCGCGGGCGTCCTTTCCCGCGACATGGTCAAATGGGGCCTGCTCGTTCTCGACAAAGGTAAGTGGCACGGCGAACAGCTCATCCCCGCCGAATACGTGGCCAAGGCCACTTCGCGCATCAACGAGAACTCCGACACGAATGGTTATGGTTATTTCTGGTGGACCGATGACTTCAAGATCGGCGACAAATCCTATCACGCAATGGAAGGACGCGGTGCCGGTGGCCAATTTATCTTCACGTTTCCGGAGGCCGATCTCGTCGTCGTCGTGACCGCCCACCAAAAAGGCATGGGCTCGATGCTCAAGAACCTCCCACCCGCCCTGCTGCCGGCCTTCCTTGGTCGATAATCGGCCCACCCTAGGCGGCTGATCATGCGACTCTCCCTTTTCCCGCTACTCGCCCTGCTCGTGCTCGTCGGCTGCAAGCCGACAATCGAGACACAGCGCGGGACGCCGGCGGAGCTCAGCGCGGTGCGTACTTCCGGCGAGCACGGCTTCAGCGCGGGAGACGTCGTGACCTGGGCCCAACTAGACGACACTTTCCTCGACCGTTCGGCAAAACTCGAGGTCGGCGCGGCCGACGGGAAGACCTTACTGGGACGACTCGTCATGCTTGAGAACGGCGCCGAGGCGGCCGACTTCCTCAAGGCCCACGGATGCGCCCAGATCTCTGGCCCAAAGGGCGTCCGCAATCTGCAGACCGCCCTCGAAATCGAGATAGAACTCACCGGCAAAGACGGGAAGAAGTTCATCCTCCTCCTGAAGTCCGACGGCACACCTCAGGGCGCGGGCTAAAAACAAAAGAGCCGCGGATCGCTCCGCGGCTCTGTGCTTTCCTGGCGGGCCGGCTTAGGCCACGCGCTCGACGACGAGCGGGGGCATATTCGGGCGCTTGGGAGCGAGGCGATAGGCGTCGCGGAAATACGGGAGCGCGGCGTCGACCTTGGCCTCGTCGTTGTAATGAATCATGATCAGTGGCTCGCCCTGCTTGACCTGCGTGCCGACCTTGCGAATTTCGGTGACGCCGACCGACGGGTCGAGCGTGCCATCCTTGAGGGTGGCGAGGAGACGTACGCCCTGGGCGATCTTACCGGCATCAATGGTGTGCACGTAGCCACGCTTAGGCGCAGGCAATTTGCGGATGAATTTCGCCTTCGGGAATTTTTCCGGATCATCGATCCAATCGGTCTTGCCACCTTGGGCACGGACCATCGCTTTGAATTTCTCAAGAGCCGAGCCATCCTTAAGATGCTTCTCTACCGTCTGCTTGGCGGAAAGCGTTGAACCGGCAACACCGGCCAGACGGACGACTTCCATGCCTAACTTGAGAACGAGATCCTGAAGGTCTTCTGGTCCTTCGCCCTTGAGGAGACGGACGGCTTCAAGGACTTCGAGTCCGGTGCCGACGGAATCGCCGAGGGGCTGGTTGATGTCGGTCACGAGGGCCACGCACTTGCGGTTAAGCGAGCGGGCGACGCGGGTAACGATGCGGGCGAGCTGCTTGGCCTGCTCGAGGTCGCGAATAAAGGAACCGTTGCCCCACTTCACGTCGATTACCAAACCTTCACAGCCTTCGGCCAACTTCTTGGAAAGAATGCTTCCCGTGATGAGCGGGAGGGAGGGAATCGTACCCGTCTTCTGGCGGAGCTTGTAAAGAATATCGTCGGCAGGAGCGATCTCGCTGCACTGCTCGGTGACAGCGCAACCCACGCGCTCGAGTTGCTGGCGGAACTGATCCATCGTCGCCTTGCCCTTGAAGCCGGGTATAGAGCTGAGCTTCTCGACGGTCGAGATGCAGAACTCTTCATCCTTACCGTTCATGCCTGGCATGATGACGCCAGCGGCGGCACCGAGAGGACCGAGCACCATGGAAGTCTTATCACCTACGCCACCGGTCGAAACCTTGGCGATCTTGGGCTGAGTCAGGCGGTCCAAATCAATAACATCACCGGAGAGGCGCAATTCCTCGGCCAGCATGGCCGTTTCCTGAGCCGACATCTGCTTAAAGTAAATCGCCATGGCCAAGGCCGCTTGCTGCGCCTCGGGCATCTCCGCATCCATGATCGAATCGATGATCTGACGAATCTCATCGGCCGTAAACTCTCCGCCATCCCGCTTCTTTTCGATGAGAGACGTAAATGAGGGCTTTTCCTTCCGCTTGTGTTCTAAGATTTTGTCTGTCATAAGTAGTTAGGATTTAGAAGGTTAGGCCCGTTCTGCTTTAGGCAGGGAGGCGGACTCGCTGTGATGTAAGTTTTTCTTGAAAAGGCGAGCCAAAACCGACAGGCGGAGCCGTCTTAGTGCTAAAAGAATCCTCCTACCCTCATGGGAAGGCACAAACGGGGCTAATTTTGACCTTGGAGGCCTTTAGGGAAATCAATCGAGGTTACTCCAAATAACCACGGAAAAGGGCGTCCTGGCCTAAAGCCGAGGTCCTTACGGCCACAATCGGAAACTCAGCACCCTCGAACCAAACCGGGCTATCGGGATCGCCCCGTAAACGAGGCGACACATAAGCGAACAAGTAATCCGCAAAGGCACCTTGTAGCAGCGCGCTTGAAAGACGGGGGCCTGCTTCGATCAAGACTGCCGTAAGACCCTCTGCCGCGCAACGCTCCGCCCAGGCATCGAGAAATTCTTCCCCCTCACCCGATAAGGCCCAGACAGTAATCCCTTCAGCTTCATACCAAGCCAGATCGGATTTACGGGCAAGAGCCCCCAGTCCGACCACGATTGTACGGGACCGATGATGGTCCTGGAAAAGATTCAACCCTGCCCTTCCGGCAGATTTGAAAGTACGATCAAGTACGAAACGTATCGGGCAGAATTCACCGTCAGGACCCCTTGAAGTCAGACGTGGATTATCCGCCAGAAGCGTATCGGCGCTCACGGCGATGGCCGGAAAAAGTCGGCGCCATTGATGGACATCGGCCTGCGCCGCGGCGCCGGTGATTTGCTTTCCTTCGCCAGGCGCTAGCACGAGTTTGCCATCCAAAGTGGAAGCCACCTTCACGGCCATCAGAGGCCGCTGGGTGGTGATCCAATGGTTAAAAATTAGGTTAAGGTCTTCGCATTCTTCGCTCAAGACCCCTTCGGTCACCTTAATCCCCGCCGCACGCAGCAAGTCGAGTCCCTTTCCGGCATGGGCAGGATTAGGATCCAAAGCGCCGATGACCACGGTGCGAAAACCAGCCTGAATGATGGCTTCTACGCAAGGTGGCGTCCGACCGTGCGTGCAACAAGGCTCAAGCGTAACGTGTAAAATCGCATCGGGCCCTGGCTTACGACCCAACGACCTGAGCGCCATAACCTCGGCATGCGGTTCGCCCGCCTTCGCATGAAAACCTTCGCCAACAATCTTTCCGTCTTCCGTGATCACCGCCCCGACCATGGGATTAGGGTGAGTCTGACCCCAAGCCTGGCGAGCGAGCTCCAAAGCTCGGCGCATAGGGGGCTCGCTCGGAACAAGAGACACGATTATCGGTTACGTTTACGAGAAACCAACGCCGCCTTGGCGCTACCAGGCACCAACTGGGGTTCGGAGTAATAACGGAAGTCTTCTAATTTACGGCGCTCAATCGCACGACCCAGCAGCTGCTCAATCTGCTGCAAGTGATGCATTTCATCTGGAGAGAAAAGTGTGAAAGCTTCGCCTTCCGCGGAAGCCCGTCCCGTCCGACCGATCCGGTGGACGTAGTCTTCGGCATGCTCAGGGACATTGTAATTGATCACGTGGGTCACGCCGCGGATATCAAGCCCGCGCGAGGCGATGTCCGTCGCGACCATGATGGAAAATTTTCCGGACTTAAAACCGGCCAAAGCCGCGGCGCGCTCGGTCTGCGTCCGGTCGGCGTGCATCGTGGCCACCGGCGTACCATGCCCTTCGATCCATTCCGCGATACGGTCGGCATCACGCTTCGTGCGGGTGAAAACGATGACGGACTTATAACCACTCTTATTTAACAAGGCCAGAAGCAGGTCGTACTTCTGGAAAATATCGACGGGGTAAATCGCGTGTTCGACCGTATCCGCGGCACCTAAGCCAGTCCGGACGTCAATCGTGACGGGGTCGCACAAGGCCCAACCGGCGATTCGACCGATGGCTTCACTGATGGTCGCAGAAAATAATAATGTCTGACGACCCTTCGGACAGTAGTTCACGATTCGGGTGACGTCCTCAATGAAACCCATGTCGAGCATGCGATCCACTTCGTCCAAAATCAGGATTTTGATGTGCTTCAGGTCGAGCAGCTTCTGCTCATGAAGGTCGAGCAAACGGCCGGGCGTGGCGATGACGACGTCAACCCCCTCTTCCAAGGCCTTCACTTGGGCACCGTAACCGACACCACCATAGAGCAAAGCCGTACGCGTCCCGAAGTGCTTGCCATACTTTTGGAAATTCTCGTCAACCTGCACAGCGAGTTCGCGCGTCGGTACCAAGACCAGACAACGAGGCTTACCGGCCGCGGGTCCGAGGATGGAAAGAGCAGGCAAAGCGAAAGCTGCGGTCTTACCGGTACCCGTCTGAGCTGCCCCGATGATGTCTCTGCCGGCCATAATGGCTGGAATGCCTTGAGCCTGGATGGGCGTAGGGGTCACATAACCGTGTTCGGCTAGTGAGCGCAGGACTGGCTCGGGGAGGCCGAGATCGGAAAACGTAGACATAAAGAAGGATGAGAAAGCGATACGAAGAGGTAAAGGGGAAGGATAAACGAAGGAATATTAGGAAAGGAGGCAAGTTTCACCTGTGTAGCCGACTTACGCGGCGAGTTTGTCGGAGTTTGACAATTCGCGGCAGATTCCCTGCATAGGGCTTCCTTCTGCGAAGAAGGAACGAATGGTGGTTGTAGCTCAGTTGGTTAGAGCACCGGTTTGTGGTACCGGGGGTCGGGGGTTCAAGTCCCCTCAATCACCCCACTTTAAAGCCCCGGAGCAATCCGGGGCTTTTCTTATTTATTAATGCCCCTTGAAACTTTGTACCTCCGTCGCGGTTTCTTAGGTAACCCCATGCGCTTCGCCTTACTCGCCCTTTTCCCGTTGGCCGCCTTGGCCGCGGAACTCAAACCTTTGATGGTCGAAACGGACAAGGTGATTTTTTCGGACGATTTCACCCAAGCCCGCGAAATCAAAGCGGCCGCCGGTGCCGCCGCCAAAAACGCGACCGCCCCTCAACCCTGGAATCCGAATCAAGGAACACGCTGGACTGTCGCCGATGGCGTCCTCAAGGGCCAAGCGTCCACGCCGGAATACCAAAGCTCCCACGACTCGCACAAAGGCGTACATCCTCGTATCGTCCTAAACGCCACCCCGGCGGAATATGCGGTCAAATTCTCGTTCCGGTTGATTGACGGCAAAGCCTTCGACGCCGCCAACCGGAAATCGGTCTCACCTTTCCTCGAATTCGGTCACCACATCTCCCGGATCTCCTGGGGCGCCGAGGGAGCGATGCTTCTCGCTGATGCCGATAGTCTGGCGATTGATACCGCGAAAGGCTTCAATCTCGAAACCGGAAAGTGGTATACGGTGCTGGCCGAACGTCGCGCGGATGAAATCTATGTACAATTTCAAGATGGCCCCTCCTTTCACGGCAAACATGCCAGCTACAAGAGCGACCCACACGCGGTCATGATTGCCGGACTCGAAGCCGGAAAGATGGAAATCGACAATGTGACGGTCTGGTCGATCAAAGCCGGCACGAACCCCGCGTGGGAGGCGACGCTCAAAGCCCATCCGGCGATCGCGGAAATCCGTCTGCATGAAGCCAAGCCGGCGGCCGAAGCCGCGCCCAAGAAGGCCAAAAAATAAGCCGGCGCCGGACGTGCGCTTTTGGGTGACTTACTGCGCGCCCTTGGCCTTGAAATAAGCTTCGAGGGTATCGCGGATGGCCTTCTCCAGTTCATCGTCCTTGGCCTTCACTTCCGCATCCAGAACCGGATCACCCACGATGGCGCCTTTGCGGAAATAACCACCGTCCCCCGCGAAGTTAAGCCGCTGCGCATAGTAGCTCGCGTAACTGATATTATACTTATAACCGGAGGAATAATTCTGGAAACGCAAGGTCAGCGATTCGACGGGGTAGTCGGGCTTAATCTTCACAACGGCGGCGCGGAGTAAGGCCAACGCTTCCGGTGCCTCGCATTTGATCCGGTTGTCCATGAACCGTACGTCTTCCGGCAGTTCGACCGTGCGCGGAAAGAAAACCCCGGTCCGCACGCCGCGAAACTCCGTATTCGGGACCCCATAATATAAGATCGCGGCCGTGATGAGCGTCGTGCCTAGCAGCAGCGCAATATTGACGAAGGGATTCGAGTCTTCCTTGAGCTCAACGGCACACATGCCGGTGGAGATATCCCGGACGGATACCGAGGCAATCAGATATGACTCCGCCTCGACGAGGCTTACTTCAAAGTCTGCAGGAACGCCTTGATGTCTTCGATTTCCTGCGGCTTTAAGATCAAGCCCATCGGCGGCATCGGAGAGACGCCCAGCTTCTCAAAGCCTTTGGCCAGGACTTTATTCGGCTCCAACAACGACTCCTGGATGTACGCCGGCGTCCCACGAGTCGCGATGCCATCGAGGGCGGGACCGATCGCACTGCCCTTCCCTTTCACCATATGGCAGTTCACGCAGGCCGCGATCGGATGCTTAAGGAAGATCTGCTCGCCACGCTCAGCCACGCCAGCGGTCACGGGAGCTTCGCCCACCAAAGTCAGTTCACACAGCTTCACGTCATCGAAGGATGCATCACCGGCGGCAGCGACCTGCAGCAGGTTGATGCTGGCTTTGGTCCGGCTGCCACTATTGAAGACGACGTCGACCTCGCCCCATTCCGATTCGCGAGCGACGATCTTCTCGGTCTCAGCACGGCCGATATGATCATTCAGGCTGGCTTTGCCGCGCAACGCATGAGTCTTGATCCACGCGCTCAAGCGATACTCCGTATTCGGCTTAAGTTCCACGTCGGCGTGAAGACTTGTATCGACGTCTCCGCGGGCGATGACGCGCACGGAGACCTTGCCGGAATGCACCAGGTTAGGATCCGTCACTATGCCCCACTCCACGGTCTTATTACCGGGCTTGGTCCCATAATCGCGACGCTTCCAGCCAGCGGGGAGTTTCTTATCCGCGGTAAGCTCCTCAAAGCCGGGATTGGGAAGCAAATTGGGCCCTTCGACATAACTGGCGGTCTTATGCTTCTTGGCGAGCAGACGGGAGGCCTCGTTAAGCCATTCGTCGGACTTCACGGCCGCGTCGGCGGCGAGCTGACGTACCAATGTCTGTACCTCGGGTGTCGTGGAAAAATCAGCCAGTTTGACGAATGCCGCCAGACGCGTGACGGGATTCTTATCCGCGACGACACCTGCTCCGAAAAAGAGCCCTTGGGAGGCGACATCATCGCCGAGTGCCCGAATCGCATTTCGTCGTAAAATGTCATCGTGCGACAGCAGGGCCTTCTGGTGGGTTTCGGCATCTAACTGACCCAACCCCTGGAGCGACCAGAGTGCATGAACGGCAGCGATGCCAGAATTTTCATCCCTTACCCGTTTCTTGAGTTCCGAAATCAGTCCGATTTTTTGCCCCTCGACGATGGCTTGCTGCGCGCGAAGTCGACCATACTGCGTCGAGCCCGACAAGGCCGCGAGCAGTTCGGCATCGGCGGAGCCCAGCGCCGGCGAGACCACGGGTTTGGTTTTGGAAATTACCCGATAGATTCGTCCACGGCTGTGGTCGCGCAGCGTATTCTCGTGTGCGCCCCCGCCGCCGGTCTTTGCATCGTAACCGCCACGAATGACGCTGGGCGTCGGGTTGTGCTGTATGATGAAGTTCTGCCAATCCGCCACCCAGATGGCACCGTCCGGGCCGACCGCCGCATAGACCGGAGAAAGCCACTCATCGGAGCTCGCGAGCAGATTGAAGCCGTCCTTGGCGACATACCCCGCACCGTAGGCCTGCACATCCATCAGCGTCACGACCTTCATCGTCGGCTCACAGACCATGGCCATGCCCTGCAGACGTTCTGGTAGCTGGGCGGAGTAGATAAAATTGGAGCCGGCAGCGGCCGTATACCCCCCCATGACATCGACCTGGCGGAAATTCGGGGTGATCGTGTGGACCTCGCTGACCAGATTGATTTTCTTAGCTGTCATGGCGCGAGCGCCTTTCGGAAGTGCGGAGTTCGGAATGCCGCCGTAGAAAATCGGAGCGGCATTGGCAGTGCCGCCAAACTCATCTCCGGCCGCATTCGCACTCTGGGCCCAAGTGTTATTAGTGAACTGATGGAGGAACTGGATTTTTTGGCCGTCAGCCGTAAAGCGATAACTCCCCATGGCGAATCGCTTGTCTTCACCCCCGACCTTGCCTTCGAAACCACTATAACCGACGGACCCGCGTAACCAGTTATCATAACCATACGAAAGATTACTGGCCTGAGCGTGGGTATCGCGAATGCCCCAGCCTGTCATAATGACCTGACGGACGTCGGCATGATCGCCGCCCGTACTATCTTTCAGAAACAGGAAGTTCGGGGGCTGGGAGACGATAATGCCGCCATGGGCGAAGGTAAAACTTGTCGGAATATTCAGGTGATCGGCGAAGACCGTGAACTTGTCGGCCTTGCCGTCGCCGTCGGTGTCTTCGCAGATGACGATCTTATCGTGACCCTGCTGCTGATCTTCCATGACGCCGTGCGGGTAATCGGAGGTCTCGGCCACCCAAAGGCGACCGCGATGATCCCAGGCGAACGCGATCGGCTTCATGATGTCTGGTTCGGAAGCGAAGAGCTTCAGCTCCATGTCGGCCGGGACTTGCGTGCGCTCCATGCTACCCTTCACCGAAAAAGGCTTCTGGAAGGTCAACGGCTTGGAACGTTTCTCGTAGTTCGCTACGTTCGGATTTTCCTCGCGGATTTCCGGTTCGCGTTGGGCGAGAAAATTTCGCCAAGCGCCCAGTCGCTCCGGCGAAAGCCGTGACTCAAGTTCCGTCCGGAAAGAAAGCGCCGTAGCGTCAGCCGAGAGCATGAAAATCGGTAGAGCCTGTCCGGACGGTAATGGATAAGCTGACCCCAAAGTCGACTGAGGGGCGGCAGCTGGCTTCACCAAAATGGCATCGTAATAGCCGATACGTGACGCGTCAGGAGACGCTCCAGTCGCATAATCGAACCAAATACCGTCGCGACCGAGTGCCGCCATCAAATCATGGAGCGGCCCCTTGGCCGACTGTTCGCTACCCGCCGTATCAAGGTAAAGAATCCGCAGCGGACCTTCAGCGGCGAAGACCTGTGAAACCGACAACATCAAGATGACACGTAAGACGGCGAAGATTCGCATGAGGGGTATGCCTTGATGAAAGCCTACGGCCTACTTCTGGCAATAGGTTCTCTCGCCAAAACCTAGGCGTTCTTACCAACGCATCGCAACGGATGTCGTAATCATAAAAGGACTCAGGGGGCCGGGCACAAAAAACGGCGCCCAAAAGGCGCCGTTCGTAAGTTATCGGATCAAGAACCCGGACCTCAGTGATCGTGGTGATCACCACCGGCCGAAGGCTTATTATCCTCGGGCATATCGGTGATAAGACACTCGGTCGTGAGCAACAGGCCAGCCACCGAAGCGGCGTTGATGATGGCCGTACGCGTCACCTTGGTAGGATCCACGACACCGGCAGCAATCAGGTCTTGGTACTCACCGGTAGCGACGTTGTAACCGTTACCGCCCTTATGCTTGAGCATGACTTCCTGAACGATTAGGGAGCCTTCGACGCCCGCATTGGAGCAGAGAGTGCGGAGTGGCTCTTCAATCGCCTTACGGACGATCTGGGCGCCGATCTTTTCATCACCAACGAGGCTATTGATCACAGCGTCGATGGCTTTGACGGTACGAAGCAGGGCAACACCGCCCCCGGGGACGATGCCTTCTTCGACGGCGGCGCGAGTAGCGTGAAGGGCGTCATCGACGCGATCCTTCTTCTCCTTAAGTTCGGTTTCCGTCGCAGCACCCACATGGATGACGGCAACGCCACCGGCGAGCTTAGCGAGACGCTCCTGGAGCTTTTCCTTATCGTAATCAGAAGTGGTCTCTTCGATCTGGCGACGGATGAGCTTCACGCGACCCTGGATGTCGGCGGACTTGCCAGCACCCTGGATGATCGTGGTATTTTCCTTATCAGCCACGATCCGCTTGGCGCGACCGAGGTCGGCGACTTTTACGGACTCGAGCTTGATACCGAGGTCGTCGGTGACGAAGCGACCACCCGTAAGGACGGCGATATCTTCCATCATGGCCTTACGGCGATCACCGAAGCCCGGAGCCTTGACGGCGCAGACGTTGATGGTGCCACGGAGGCGATTGACGACGAGGGTAGCGAGGGCTTCGCCTTCGATTTCTTCGGCGATGATGAGCAGGGGCTTCCCAGTCTTAGCGACTTCCTGCAAGAGAGGCAGCAGATCCTTCATGGCGCTGACCTTCTTTTCGTAGAGAAGAATGTAAGCGTCTTCGAGGATGGCCTCGAGGGTTTCGGCGTTGGTCGCGAAATAAGGCGAGAGGTAACCCTTGTCGAACTGCATACCTTCGACGACGTCGAGGGTCGTTTCGATGGTCTTGGCTTCTTCGACCGTGATGGTGCCGTCCTTACCGACGCGATCCATGGCCTCGGCGATGATGTCGCCGATGGAGGAATCCCAGTTAGCGGAAACGGTAGCGACCTGCTTGATTTCTTCACGGGTCTTGATCTTCTTGGAGATGTTAGCGAGCTCCTTAACGATAGCTTCCGAAGCCTTGTCGACGCCACGCTTGACGAAGATCGGGTTGGCACCGGCGGCGACGAAACGAAGGCCTTCCTTATAGATGGCTTCGGCGAGGACGGTAGCGGTGGTCGTGCCGTCGCCCGCTTTGTCAGCGGTCTTCGAGGCGACTTCGCGCACCATCTGGGCGCCCATGTTTTCGTAAGGATCGTCGAGTTCGATCTCCTTGGCGACCGTGACACCGTCCTTGGTGACCTTGGGAGCGCCGAATTTCTTGTCGATCATCACGTTACGGCCCTTAGGACCGAGCGTGACCTTGACGGCACGGGCGAGAATCGAGACGCCATTGAGCACCTTGCGGCGAGCGGCTTCATCGAACAGAATCTGTTTCTTAGACATAGTAGTTTGGGTTTAGAGTGGGGAGAGACGAATTAGTCGATGACGGCGAGGATTTCTTCTTCGCGCATGAGGAGGTAAACCTCTTCATCGAGCTTCACTTCCGTGCCGGCATATTTACCGACCAGAACCTTGTCGCCGACTTTCACGGAGAAAGGGATTTTTTTACCATCCTTATCGAGGGCACCGGTACCCAAGGCGATCACCTTGGCCTCCTGTGGCTTCTCTTTGGCAGAATCAGGGATGATGATGCCGCCCTTGATTTCTTCAGCTTCCTCGAAGCGCTGCAGAAGCACGCGATCGGCGAGGGGTCGTACGGATTGTTTGGATTTGGTAGTCTTTGCCATGGTAGTTAGTTTGGGTAGAGGTGCGTCGGGGGGACGAAGTAAGATTGCAGAACAGATGCCAAAACGGTTTTGGCGAAGATAAGCAACCGATTTAGGGGTTTTTCGG
>CAILOT010000144.1:0-4379 GCA_903835965.1 uncultured Opitutia bacterium | reverse complement strand
CGCGGCTGATCAAGGGTGATCAGCCCTACCTGAGACCCGAGATTAATCCTGCCACCCGTTGCCCGGGGCTGCCACCTGCAACCTGAGAATGAATACCTTACAGCGAGTGCGATGTCATCGCAGCCCTCCCTGAGAGCCAGACGATGAGGCTTCATCTTTGATTAATATTTTAGGACTTAATTTAATTTTAAGGTGCTTAGGGATTTTACCCTAATGCGAAACTTACCTTTGCGAGCAGGGTCTAATATTTAGAATATATCCCTATGAACTATTCATCACTGGTTCCCGTGTTGAAAATTGTTTTAATCACGACTTTGGCCTTGATCGAATGCGCGCATGCGTGGGGTCGGAAAGATGAACGCGAACCTCGCGCCGGAAGCCTGACGAGCTGGAGCAGTAGTCATGATCGTCACCGCGAGCTTTCAACGCACGAAGGGGTGCGGGTAATTATTTCGGGCCGCGTGTATGGCGCTTCCCTCATGGTGAGTAAGGGGTGAGGGTAGGCTCCTGGCATGGGATGCCGTAAGGTTGAGATTGAAGTGGCAGGTCAGTCGGCTATCAAAAAGGGATGAAATATAACCCCGGTAGTTGGTGCCTAGCGCTTCTGATGTCAGGGGTCGCGTTGATGGCGGAAGAGCCTCGCCGGGTCTTGTTCATCGGTAATAGTTACACAGGCGTAAATAAACTGCCTGATATCTTTACCGAAATCGTCAAAAGCTCCGGACGTAAGGTCCCGGTCGTGAAGTCAGCGACCCCCGGAGGCCAGACGCTGAGGCAGCAGCTGACGCAAGAGCCCAGCTTGACGCTCATGGCGGAGGGTAATTGGGATATCGTCGTTTTACAGGGGCAGAGCGAAGAGCCCGCCTTGTCGGAAAAAGATATGAAATCTCGGGATCATTTCGTGAAAAGCGCGGCGGAACTTTGCAAGCTGGTCAGGGAAAAAAGTCCCAAGGCTAAGATCTACTTTTATGAGACCTGGGCGCGGCATGCGGATTTTTGGACGAACGAAAAGACCGCCAAGGATGCGGCTGCGGTAGGGGCCAATCCGAAGGACATGCAGGCGCGGCTGCGTAAATGGTATGGCCAGGTCGCAAAGGATAATAAAGCCACGGTCGTGCCCGTGGGGGATGCTTGGGAGTTGAATTATAGCTCAGCTAAGCCGATCCGCTTGCACCGCTCCGACAATTCACATCCGGAATTCAACGGCAGCTATTTAGCCGGTTTGGTTTTTTACGGCACCCTTTACGGCGTCAAAGAACCCAAGGTCGAATGGCACGAAAAACTGCCTGACGAAGAAGTTAAGCAGTTAAGAGCGTACGCGGCCAAGGTCCTGAAGTGACCGGCTGGGCTTGCTCCGCCTTCAGCGGATGGATGTCAGAAGGGTTTCGAGTTCCCGACCATAGCGGACGTACGAATCGAAGCGGACTTGCGGTGAAGCTTGGGCGGCATCGGCACCGAGGTGGACGATATTGGCGACGTGAGGCTCGATGGTGATGCCGGCGGTATAGCCCGTGCGGATGAGATCCGTCAGCACCTCGCGCAGCTTGGCTTCGCCTTGGCCGGGGTAGGTGAAGTCGTTCGATTTCTCGCCCTTCGGATGGTAGCGGCAGTCCTTCACGTGGACGTAGGCGATCCAAGGACGAATCGTGCGATAGAACTCGAGCGTATCTTGGCCGTAAGAGACCGTGTTGCCGATATCGAAGAGGGAGCGGACGTGAGGATGATTTAGGCTTTCCATGAAAGCCTTGGCATTGGCGGCGCTATGTCCGCCCCAGCCTTCGCAATTTTCGTGCAACAGCGTGATGCCGCCGTCGGCCGCCATCTGGGCCATGATCCGGTAGCGACGAAGACCTTCCTCGCGCCATTGATCATCGGAAACGTCGCCCCGGACCCAGCTCATCGTCCGGACAAATTTCGTCCGGGCACGTTGCATGCGTGGAATGAGCACGCGGAGGTCGGCGAGATCGATATCGAAGTCGCCGGTGATCGGACGTGCCCAATTGCCGATGGCTGAGCCGAAAGATGAGACGGTAAGACCAGCGGCCTCGATCTTATCCATCGCTCGGGAGAAATCTTCATCAGAAGTGGCGGGGCCGCAGACCTGTTTGCCCTTAAGCAGACGCAATTCGATGGCCGGCCAGCCCAGGGTCTTTTGGGCGAGAATCTGGCCGTCGATATCATCGGCCGCTTCGTCGGCTAAGCCAGAGAGCGCGAAAGGAAAGTGAGACATAGAGGAGGAAAGTAAGGGAATAGGGGTCGGGTAAAGTTCGTCCATCTATCATTTTAGCAACCACAGCGTGGCGGCGGTCTTGGAGTCGGTGTTGCCCGTATGAAGGGTCGCGGAGGGGAAGAGGGCTTGGTCGGTTTCGCCGGCGACCCAGAGAGGGTGGGTAGCGCTTACGCATAATAGCCCTGGGACATCGAGGTATTTGGAGCCACCGGGGAGGAACATCGGGTCGCGATAATCCAACAGCTGACTGAAGCGGAAGCTACCGGTATCGATGGCCGCGCGGTGGATGGCGGAGCCGGCGACGGCGCGAGCGGCGGCGGCGATGGGGCCGAGGCGACCGAAGCCAGCCAGGGAGACGTGCTTCACGGCGGGCTGGGAGGAGTCGCGCGGGGAAAGTAGATAGCTGGCGATTGAGAGAATATCATGCGTGCGTTGGGCGAAGAGCGCATGATTATAACCGAACGTATAAGCGGGCACTTCGCGAGGGCCAGGGACGACGCGGGTTTGTTTCAGCGTCTTGTCTTCTTGAAGAAATAGATCCGTCGTGATGATACCGATGCCGCGCTCGATGAGTGATTCGATCTCAGGACGGAGCGAACCGTCGGCGAGGCGGGCGGCGCCTTTGCCGGAATCGTCGAGCCAGATGACGACTTCGCCCGTGGAGTTGGTAGGTTGGAGCCAATCGATAGTGATTTCTTCGCCATAGGATTGATTGACGAGCGTCCCTTGCGTCCGGAAGTGGGAATCGCGCCACTGCGTGCTGGCGTTAGGGAATTCGACCTTACCTGCTTGGGCGAAAGAGCGACCGATGAGGGCTTCGATGGCGGGGCGCAGGATGTGCTCACGGCCTTCGGCGGACTTCGCCGCCGCGAGGAGCTGGGCTTGGGCATCGGACTTCAGCCATTGGAGCAGGTGACGTTCGAATTCAGCATCCCCGGCTTTCGGGGCGGGGTGGGCGGAATCCCAGACCGTCAATTTTTCTTTGGGCAGCGGGGCGTAGTCGCGTTCGATGACCGGTTCCGGTTGGCCGAGTTTGAAATGTTTGTTGAGCACGGCGTAGAAGCCCATGCGGGTTACCGCGTTATAGTTGTGGGGAAAATGTTCGCCGCGTTGGAGGGTGACGAAAGATTTTTTACCGTAGAGTTGGTAAAGCGCTTGCAGGTCGGGAAATCCTTTGGTCGCCATTTCTTTCGTCCAGTCATTGGCCGTATTCATGCCTTGGGGTTTGGGGGCGAAGAGCGCCGCGATCTCAACGTTACCGGAGTTAACGCGGAGGAGCGTGGCGTTCTCGCAGGAGCAGCCGCCTTGCATGCCGGTACTGACCATCACCACCGGGTAGGAGAGGGCGAGGCGAGGGTCGGCCGCTGCGAGCAGCATCGTCTGCGTGCCGCCGCCGCTGGAACCCGTCACCGCGAGACGAGCGGGATCGACTTCGGGGAGCGTTAGCAGGAAGTCGACGCTTCGGACCAGGTTGAGCGTCTGCAGACCCGTCACGCTTTGCAGATTGGCTTCGGCTTGCGTGCTATAGAGGCCCCATTGCTCCACCGTGTTCATTTCCGGGCGTTGCTTGGCGAACTTATGAATGATGGCTGGCGAGAATTGGATGGAGTCGGAATCACTAAGTGCATCGATTTGCCAGACGATGCAACCCATGCGGGCGAGCTGGACGCACATCGATTGGAAGCGAGATTGGCCGCCTTGTTCGAAACGTTCCTGACCCGAGGCGATTTCTTCACGGACAAATTTTTCCGGTTGGATGAGGAAGCGGGCGTCGGTCCAATGCCCGTGCGGAAAAATCACGGCGGGAATGCGGCCGTTGATGTTTTTTGGCCGATAGAGGTTTCCGGTCGCGAAAAAGCCCGGAGCGCTTTCGAAATAGACTTTTTCCACCGTGTAATCGCCTTGGTCGATCTTACCGTGGATCACAGCGTTCAGTGGCGTCTTGGTCGGCATGGGCCAGAGCCCTTGGGAGACGAGCAATTGCCGGCGGACGAAGTCGCGGCGCGGTTCCCATTCCTGGATGGATTTCGGGGCGGCGAAGGGGAAATAACTGTTGAGGCTTTTCAGCGGAGCCAGGCGGGCATCTTCGGCCTGGGCGAGGTTCAGGAGGCTGAAGACTGCGAGGGTGAGTATGGGGAATCGCATGGGG
>CAILOT010000143.1:0-6995 GCA_903835965.1 uncultured Opitutia bacterium | reverse complement strand
GGCGTGATTGTGGTGCCTGCCGATCCCGCCGGTCGTGCGGTGTTCCTGCGCGGGGTCGAGGCGGAAGATGTCTGGGGTGTCGGCCCAGGCCTCGCTTCGCGTCTACGCGCACATGGTATCCTTTCCGCGCTCGACCTCGCCGAGGCTGATCCAGGTTTCATCCGGCGTATCGCCGGCGTGGTCGGAGAACGTCTTGCTCTCGAGCTACGTGGCATCTCTTGTCATGACATCGTCGAGGATGCCGGTCCGCGGAAGAGCGTGCTGGTGTCGCGTTCTTTCGGCCGGCCGATCACTGATGCGCATGAGCTTGCCGAGGCTATCGCCTCTCATGCAGCCCGGGCGGCGGAGAAACTTCGCGAAGATGGACTTATCGCTTCATCCATCGTGGTTTTTATTCGCACGAACCAACATCGTATCGATCAGGAGCAGTATCGCGGCGATGAACTTGAACCACTCGATCCGCCGACCGACGATGCGCGCGCGATCTGCGCGGCGGCCGCACGGGCACTCACTCGCATCCGGCGCGACGGATATATGTATAAGCGGGCAGGGGTGATGCTCCAAGGCCTGACTCCCGCCGATACCGTGCAGCCATCCTTGCCGGGGATGGGAGGCGTGAGCGATCCGCACAAGGATCGGCTTATGAAGGCGGTCGATGCCCTAAACCATAAACTCGGCCGTGATGCCGTGCGTCTGGCCAGCACCGGTTTTGAACGGGAGTGGAAAGGTAAATCCGAACTGCAATCCGGCGCTTCGCTCTCGGATCCAGCGAATCTTCCGAAGGCTAAAGACGGCCCGAAGCCGAGGATTAGGTTTCACGAGTGAGATGAGGTAGGGGCAGCACCGCGTGCTGCCCTAGGGCTACTGGGTAGGGCGGGCTCTCCGAGCCCGCCGCTGAAGCGGTATTCAGTGAGAATAAGGTAACGGACGGCTCGGAGAGCCGTCCCTACCCAGAACTCTCTGGCCCTATTCGCATCTCCGCCTTGTCGCGGGAACCTTCCTCCGACATACATAATCTTACCCCATGAGTTCTCCCCGGCTCTTTCTCCGCCATGTCCTGTTGGTCGTGGCTTCCTCGATGCTTTTCGCCGCCACGCCGGCCAAGCCCGGCATCCGCGTGGGGTTCGCGGATCGCGATATCACGCCCGACATCGGCATGGAAGTCCCCGGCAATTACGGCAAGGTCTACTCGAAGAAAATTCACGATGCGTGCAAGGTGCGTGCGAGCGTCTTCGACGACGGCCAGAAGCGGGTGGCCCTCGTCGGCATCGACGCCCTGATGATCCGTCGTGAGACGGTCCAGGAAATCCGTGAGTTGGTGAAAGCCTCTACTGGCATCACAGATGTGATGATCGGTGCTTCGCATTCCCATTCTTCGGGGCCCATCGGGATGATTCTTCCAGGTGAATTCGATCATGCCTCCATCGAGATCCAAGATCTGGCCTACAAGAAATCATCCTGTGCCGATGCGGGCTATCTTAAGAAGGTCGTCGCCGCGACGGTCGAAGCAATCACCGCCGCCGATCAAGCCAAGGTAGCGGTTACGGTAGGCTACGGCGTCGGTCACGAGAGTCAGGTGGCTTTCAATCGACGCCTACGGATGAAGAACGGGCTGACCTTCTCGCATCCAGGCAAGAATAACCCTGATGTAGTTGAATTCGCTAATCCGACTGATGATGAAGTTGGCGTCATCGGCGTCTGGCGCCCTGATGGCACGCTGGCGGGATGCCTTGTCAATTTCTCCTGTCATGCCACCACGAACTCCGACGGCATCGGCGCGAACTGGATCCACTATACAGAGAAGGTTATTCAGGGCTATTATGGGGCAGACGCTAAGGTCGTCTTCCTGCAGGGCGCGTGTGGTGACGTCACTCAGGTCAATAATCTCGACCCCAAGGCCAATCCCGCCTCGGACGACTGGTCGCAATTCGTCGGTGGCCGCGTGGGAGCTGAATCCCTCAAGGTTCTCCTGAGCATGTCGCAGACCCGCACGGCCGAGGTGCCGCTCGCCGCCGATCATAAGGTTTGGGAGGTGCACCGTCGCATTCCGTCTCCTGAGCACGTCGCGGAGGCCCGCGAACGCATCAAGGGGCCGTCGACCCACAAGGATTGGGTCTGGGCCAAGGAGACGCTCCTGCTTGACGCTCTCATCGCCAAGAAAAGCGACGTCGAGGTCGAGGTGCAGGCCATCCAAGTCGGCCCCGTGGTCTGTCTCTCTAATCCCGCCGAATATTTCGTTTCCTACGGACTCCAGCTCAAGAAGCGTAGCGGTTTCCCGATCACCTTTCCGGTCGAGCTCGCCAATGGTTGCGTGGGTTATGTGCCAGACGAAGAAGCTTTCGGTGCACACGGCGGAGGCTACGAGACGCGACTGACTAGCTACAGTAATCTCGAGATCACCGCCGGCACGCAGTTCATGAATGTCGGCCTCGAGCTCGCGGCGAAGATGAAACCCGCACCGTTGCTTGAACGTCCGAATGGGCCGGCCGGAAAGCCGTGGGCATATGGCGACCAGCCTCCCCAGTTAAAATGATCCGTCTCGCGTCAATCCTCTTTGCCTCTGCCCTCGCGGCGGCCCCGGTCCAGAGCCCGCTCGCTCCGGCCGAGGCATTGAAGGCGTTCGAGGTCGCTCCCGGACTCCGCGTCGAACTCGTCGCCGCCGAGCCGTTGGTGGCTTCGCCTTGCGCCATCGCCTTCGACGCCAAAGGACGGCTGTTCGTCGCCGAGAATCGCGGCTACCCGATCGGCCCGAAGGAAGGGGAGAAGACCGCGGGCGTGATCGCGATGCTTGAGGATGCCGATGGCGACGGGCGGATGGACAAACGTACGGTCTTCGCGGATGGGCTCAGTTTTCCGAACGGAGTACTTCCATGGAAGGGTGGCCTGATTGTCACTTGCGCTCCGGACGTCCTCTTCCTGAAGGATAGCGACGGAGACGGCATCGCCGACGAACGCCGCGTCCTCCTGACCGGCTTCGCCACCACGGGTAGCACGCAGCTACGCGTCAACGCCCCAACTATCGGCCCGGATGGCTGGATATACCTGGCGGCAGGCCTGAGCGGAGGTGTCATTACTTGTCCCGAGCATCCCGAACGAGCTCCGTTGAAGATGACATCCGACGTCCGTTTCAATCCCGAGACACTCGAGGTGCAGGCCGTGGATGGGCGCTCTCAGTATGGCATGAGTTTTGATCGCGAAGGGAATCGCTTTATCTGCATGAACCGCTTGCCCGTGCAACACGTGGTCATGGAATCCAAATGGCTAAAACGTAACCCACGCCTGGCTTTCAGCGAGACCGTGCAAGATTGCAATGAACGCAATGCGTTCAATGGCATCAACGGCGGCCATGATGGGGTCCGGCTTTTCCCCATTAGTTCCAATATCACCACCGCTGACGGACACGCAGGTTCGTTCAGCGCAGCCTGTGGCGTCAAGGTCTGGTTCGGGGGTGGGCTCACTTCCGAATGCGAAGGGGCGGTCTTCTCCTGCGATCCCACGGGTAACCTCGTCCACTCCGATCGCCTGACCCCCAAAGGTGCTACTTTTGTCGCCACGCCTTTATTTGCTGATCGTGAATTGCTCGCCTCGCGCGATGACTGGTTTCGTCCAGTCTATCTTATGCATGGTCCGGATGGCGCTCTGTATGTCGCCGACATGTATCGTAAGGTTATTGAGCACCCAGATTATCTGGGCGAAGAAGTCCGTAAACATACTGATTTTGATACGGGTAAGAATTCTGGACGCATCTGGCGCGTGCTGGCCGATAAGCCCTATTTTGCAGCTTCACAGGCACGCGTTGATGTAACCGAACGCCAGCGCTTTCTTTCCGTTATTGCGCAAGGAGATGACAAATCGCCGGCCGCCACGCGGGTCTTGGCTGAAGCCGCCATTAGTGCGTCTGAAGATAAATGGATGCGTAACGCAGTGCTGAGCGGTATGAGCGGACGCGAGAAGGCCTTTCTTGCCGAGATGATCGCGTTGCTTCCTTCGGGAGGGAAGATCGGTTCCGGCCTAGCGGAGATTTTCGGATATGTCGGTGGATCGTTCATAAAGGCGACTGATCTTGAAGTCGCGAGCGACACGCCCGCGCCCGTACGACTTGCTTTGCTTACCGGTTATTTAAGTACTTCGGGGCGTAAGCCCGTGGGTCTGTCGGCCTCATTCCAATCACTCTTAGAGGCATCTCCCTCGGTTGCCTTAGACGAGAATAAAGACCAAGAGGAGAGGGTGGTCGCTACTCGTCTGATGGCCCGTCTCCCGTGGGAGCGTTCCGGTGAAGCTTTGCTCAGGCTTGCCTTAGATGAATCTTCGCCCGACTTGGCTTCCGCCGCACTTAAGGCTATCGTCACATATCCTAAGGACGAAGTCTCCGCCGCTTTGCTCTCCGGTTGGTCGCATTATGCGCCAGCCCGCCGCGACGCCATTCTCGGAGCGTTGTTGGGTGCGCCATTCCATCTGAAGGGAGTGCTGGCTGCGGTTGAATCAAAACATCTTCCTGCCAGTGTTTTTACGGGGGTGCGTCGTCGGCAAGTGCTTGCGACCAAGGACCCCGCCCTCCGAGCCATGGCAGATCGCCTTTTGACGGTTTCCGCCCGTCCTGAGGCGTTGGCTGAAGCCACTAAGGCTCTTGCCCTCGCAGCTGTGCCGGCAAATGGCCGTATCGTCTTTAATTCCACCTGTGCGACCTGTCACCGGCTGGAAAGGGAAGGGCACGCCGTCGGGCCTGATCTCTTCGACATCCGACGTCAGACCAAGGAGAATATCCTTTTTCACATCGTGAATCCCGATGCCGAGATTGCGCCGGCCTTCACCGCGTATCTCGCCGAGGCCAAGGACGGACGTATCCTCAGCGGTATCCTAATCGGAGATACGCCGACCTCGATTACCTTGCGTGGCCCATTAGGCGTGGAAGCGACCCTCCTGCGGACCGATCTCGCCAAGCTCGAGTCTTTGCCTGGTTCACTCATGCCCACGGGTCTTGAAGCAGGCCTTAGTAAGCAGCAACTCGCTGACCTATTGGCGTATCTCAAAGGGGAGAAATAAGACTTAGAAAACTTGCGGAATGAAAGCCTGTGGGTAGAAATCAATCACCCCTATGAGCCCTACTCGTCGTTCCTTCCTCGGTACCATTGGCGGTCTGGCCGCCGGTTATGCCCTCGCTCCGGCCCTTCGCGCCGCTGAGTCCAGCGGCAAGCCGCTCGGCCTCGCACTCTGTGGCTTGGGTAATTATTCCAACGGTGAGCTCTCGCCCGCGCTGCTCGAGACCAAGAACGTGAAGCTCGTCGCAGTGATCACGGGCACGCGCGAGAAGGGCGTGAAGCTCGCGAAGCTCCATGGCTTCGACGAAGCCAATATCTACTCTTATGAGGAGTGGGACAAGGTCGCTGCGAACAAAGCCATCGACATCGTCTACGTGGTGACGCCTCCCGGTATCCACGCCCAGAACGTCGTCGCGGCCTTCGGTGCCGGCAAGCATGTCATCTGTGAGAAGCCGATGGCTGTTTCGGCTGCCGAGTGCGACACGATGATCGCCGCCGGCAAGAAAGCCGGCAAGCGTCTCGCAATCGGCTATCGCCTTCACTTTGATCCGTATCACCAAGAACTCGTCCGCCTCGCTAAGACCCGGGAGTTCGGTCCGTTCATGAAGATTACCACTGCCAATGGCTTCACGCTTAAAAAGCATGCATGGCGCATCGAGAAGAAACTCTCGGGCGGCGGCTCTCTACTGGATATGGGCATCTATTCGATCCACGCCTGCTGCATGGCGGCCGATGCCAATCCGGTCTCGGTTACGGCCAAGGAACTGCCGAAAACACAGCCAGAATTCTTCACCGAGGTCGAGCAGGCCATGGATTTCCGCCTCGATTTCGCCAACGGAGCCGTCGCCAATGTCTGGACGGGTTATGACGCCAATCGCGCCGAGTTCCTGGCCGAAGCGGAGAAGGGCTGGTTCAAGGGCGAAAAGCCGGTCTTCAGTTACCGTAAGCTCAACATCTCGACCTCTGCTAAGGGTAAGCTCGACTTCGGCATCTTCCGCCAGCAGCAGCGCCACATGGACGGCGTCGCCGCCGCATTCCGCGACGAGCAGCCCGTCACTTGTTCCGGTGAGCTCGGTCGTCGCGACATGGTTATCATCGACGGTATCTACGAGTCGATTAAGACGGGTAAGACGGTTCAGCTGAAGTACGCCTGATTCAAGGTAGGGCTGAGGGCTTGAGGTAGGGACAGCACCACGTGCTGTCCTACTCCCCAATGTCGTGAAGCGTTCCCGACCCTACCTAAACGTGAAAGGACAGCACGTGGTGCTGTCCCTGCCTTACCAACTCTTCGCCAGCTCGATCAGCTTTGCCGAAGCTTGGGTCATCGCTTCGGCTCTTTCTTTTTCGCCGCTATTCACGCCTTCGGCGTGGACAAAGGTGACATCTGTGATGCCGATGAAGCCGAGGATCTTGCGCAGATAAGGTTCTTGAAAATCGTAATCCGTCCCAGCGACGAAGCCTCCGCGGGAAGTAATCACGAGCGCTTTCTTGCCTTGTAGTAAGGGGGTTACGCCTTGCTCGGTGATTTTAAATGTCATATCGGTGCGCACGACTTGATCGATCCACGCTTTGAGAGAAGCGGAGATCGTAAAATTATGCATGGGGGAGGCGATAAGCAGAGTGTCGCAGGAAAGCAGCTCGGCGGTCAATTCATCGGAGTGATGTAATATCCCTTTCATCGAGGGGTCATGTTGATCACCCGGGGCAAAGGCCGCGCCGACCCAGGCATCGGAAATGAAGGCGGGCGGGTGATGTCCGACGTCGCGATGGGTGACGTGTAAGCCTGGGAGGCGAAGTCGCAGATTCTGGATGAAACCTGCTGAAAGTTTGCGCGTCACCGAACGTACCGAGCGAGGGGAAGCGTCGATGTGGAGGACTTTCATCCCGACATGGTATCTGCCAAGAGCCGGGAGTCAACGGGTACGGCCGAGCAATGAGGTAGGGACAGCACGTGGT
>CAILOT010000142.1:0-19294 GCA_903835965.1 uncultured Opitutia bacterium | reverse complement strand
GACCGAGAGGGCTAATTCCAAGACGTAGCCCGCCGCAAAAAGCTCCGCGTCTTCGGAACCCCTCCAAGCGGAAAGCAGGAAGCCGAAACCGACCGCCAAGCTAAGCCAGACCACGCACCATGCCACGGCTTCCTTGAAAGTCGGCGTCTGGTCCTTCTTGTTGAATACGCCCAAATCGATCGCAAGGATCGCTGCCACAAACGCCAAGAAAACTACCCACGCCCAACTCGGAATGACCAAAGGCACCTCGGCGAACAAATGGATGAGATTCACCCCATCAGAACTTACCAGAACCCCCACGCTGTCAAGCCTCTCACGCCCGATGCAGGCTTGCTCGCACGCACTAATCACGCATTAAATCGAGTTCACGTCCTCGTAGTTCAACGGATAGAACACTGGTTTCCTAAACTGGTGATGCAGGTTCGATTCCTGCCGGGGACAATCCTTTAGCGCTTCAAACGATAGGCTTGGATACGGGTGCTGGACGTCCGGCGGTAAATTGACTGGACGTCTGCGATAGTCATAAGCACCCAGGGGGCCAAAATGCTGTCACCGTTCTTAGTCATAACGATATCGTCCGCCACATAGACGCAGGTGTGGAGTCCTTCGCCGTTATCGATGAAGCACAGCACGTCGCCGAAGTGATAAGGCGCGTCAACCGCGGTATAATTCTCCAATAAGTGAGCGGCGGCCAACCGGGTATCCAGAAAATAATCCTTGGGAGTGATATTGAAAAAATTCAGTGAGGTCCAATGGCAATCTGGGAAACGACCTTTGAGCCCTAATTCCATTTCCGGGAAGGTATAAGCCCGCTGACGCATCAAGGAAGGAAGAAAATGCGTGATATCCACCGTCTGCGGAGCGCGACGCGAAGCGATGGCATTGATGAACGTCAGGCGCGGAGCATCCACCTGACCGGCGGCCCAATAGTCCAGGAATTGCTTACGCTCCGCCTTAAGCGGCAGCTTTAATTCCACGATCAAGCTACGGACTCGGGTCACCGTACGAAAGACATTCAAGACTTCATCGGAATTCTTCGCCAATGCGAGCAAGGCCGCGATATCGCTAAAGACGATCGCCTCTCCGCGACGCCATACCAGATGCCGAAAAAGCATCTTCTGCTCCTCGTTCAACTCGGCATCCGTCAGCCACTCGTCGATATTACCACCTAAGACGTAGACAGGGTCTCGCTGGTATTCGTTGGCGGCTGATTTGGCTAATTCAGCATAAAGCGCACTACGCACCTCCGGGGAAAGCGCCTTGAGGTCCTCGATTTCCGGATGCAGGGCGATTGTATTCCCACTCACCTGCGCTCGGCCTGAAGAAAATAAACGGGTCACCGTACCCGAACTGACGCCCATCTTAGCCAATAATTCTCGGACCGACTGCTCCGTCGTCTGCTCGAAGGTCCATCGTGTCACGGAATTAGGCTTCGCTACCGCCGCCAAAAGCGCATTCGGGGCCGCTAGGTAAACCGTATGCACTTCCAACTCACCCCATGGGCCCGGATGGGCCATCCATGAAGCCTCCATCGGCTTGGTTTCCGACGCCCAGAGCCCGCAATTAAGCATTAGGCAAAGAATGAACTTTACGGCTTTCACACCTTTTTAACATCAACAATACCGTGAAGTTCCAACCTTAATATTTTAGTTATTTATTCCGAAGCCGGCCGCTTAATTCCATCTTAAGGTGCACGGCCTGGCTTCCCGAATTTGTCTCCGATCGCAGTCGCTTCGGTCACGAGTCAGCGACATCCGGGCGTCGCGCTTAACTCGCGGCCATTCGTCAAAGGGACGATGCGCCTCCCGACACCGTCAGGTAATGCCATTAAATCCCAATAAAAACCCTAAAATAATCGGTTCGGCATTTCGCATTGTAGCAACGGGACTTTAAGAACAGAGATAGGGGCAACCTTTCCCTCCGTGCCACCGCGTCCCAAATCAGTCAAAAAAACCGCTGCTCCACGTGGCCGATCCGCTTCCAACACTAACCGACGCCCTAAGCCTCGGGCGACACGCCAAGAAACCGCCGGCTCCACGTCGACCCCGGAAGCTGCCCGCGGACAAAAAGATCAGCGGATTGGGATCTTGATCGATGCCGATAACGTCTCGCATCAGCACCTCCCGACCTTGCTCCGCTTCGTCGGCGTGACCCCGCTCTCTTGCGCCCGGGCTTATGGCGATTTCAACGGCCGGCTTAGCGGCTGGCGTACAGCCGCCCTCGATTGGCCCGCCTTGGAGCTCGTGGATCAGCGCAGCTATACGCCAGGGAAAAACGCGGCAGACATGCGCCTCACCATTGACGCCGTGAAGCTCATGGCCGGAGCCGAGCCGCCTACTACCTTGGTCTTTGTCACCAATGACAGTGATTTCACGCCGGTCGTCGAAGACGCCAAGCGCCTCGGCGTCCGCATCGTCGTCATGGGCGAGCGCACGCACAAGGCCTTACGCTCGACGGCCCATCATTATCTCAACCTCACCGAACTTCGTGACCGCCTAGACCAAGAGCAGCGCGCGAAATCAGATCCACGCCCCGCCTTGGCCCTCTTGGCACAAGCCATCCGAGAGCTAACCCCCAAGACCAAGACTCAAGTCACCGCCTTGCTCGATCAATTCGACAAGCTGTTGCCCGAAATCATTTTCACCGAAGCCCCCGCTCGTCCGAGCCGCGAACCGCGCGCAGCCCGGGAACCTCGACCCGCACGCGAACCGAGAGCCCAACGCGAGCCGCGCCCCCAACGCGAGCCACGCCGAGCTACGGAGCCCTCCGGCCAAGATTATCGCGATAACCCGAATCTCACGCCCGCCCAACAGGCCGCAGGCAAAGCTGAAGCTGACCACCGCCGTCGCGAATTACTTTCACGACGAGACATCATCGAAGCCCTCGTCGATGTGGCGACCGGACTCGCCCCTGCCGGCGAATGGCTGAAGGTCGAAATCATCAAAAAATATCTGGTTCAGGAATATCCCGGACTCGAACGCGACGCCCCGCGCTATGCCAAGTTCTACCGAATGCTCGAAGATACCGGATGCTTCGAAGTCGACCTGCGCGGCTCGACGGTCATTGCGCGGCTAAAAGAGTAAAAGATTACTTGCCGAGGGTGCGGGCCAGAAAAGCCAAAGTGACCTCGGTCAACTCTGGCTTGTTCGAGGCACTGCTCACTTCCGCGCCTTCGACCACGCCCGTTCGCTTCCAACCCTCACCCTTGGGATGAAGGTCGAAGGTGTGCGGAGCGCCCTCGACGACGACATATTCATACGGCGTTTTTGCGGCCCGCAGGGCCTTGACCATTTCCTCCGATTGAGCAATATCGACCGTCGTATCGGCTGTGCCATGAAGAATCAATACGGCCGGATCCTGGGCGTCGCACTGCAATTCCGGCAGGTAGGAATTCTGCTCGGAAGCGGGCACGCCCGGGACATCGCCTTTGCCGTGCTTGGAAAAATTGACCACGCCATATAGGTCGATGACGGCCGAGACCTTGGCAGAAAATTTAGCAGCCGAATCGCCACCGGGGCCCGACTTGTCATCGGACAGGCCGACCATGAGCGCGAGGTAACCGCCCGCCGAGCCGCCAGCGACGCCTACCTTATCGGGATTCACGCCGAGCTCGGCAGCATGCGCCCGCACCCAGCGTACGGCATTACGGCAATCGGAGATGTTCTGCGGCCAAACACCCGGGGCCGACTTAGATCCTAGTTTATAATTACAACTCACGACCACATAACCGGCCCGACACAGATCGGCACTGACGCTCGCCGAACGATATTCGGCTTTATCGCCTCCGGTGAAGCCGCCGCCATGAATGAAGACGACAGCCGGCCGATCCTTGCATACCGGACCAGAAGGGAAATAGAGGTCGAGCTTCTCCTTGCGCTCGGAGCCAAGGAAGGCGACTTCGCTCAGGCGAAAGACCGGCGAAGCCGAAGAGTCAATGGCGTAGGCGACCGCTGCTAGGTTCGGTACCTTTGTGATCTCAACGGCCTCACCGGGCTTGACCAGTTCGCGGATACCAAGCTTGGAAGTGTCGGCGGCGAAGACAGAAGCGGCGGCGAGGAGCAGGAGAAACGGACGCATAAAGGGCGGGGTGGAAAGTTTCTACCCCGCACCCGAACGCAGTCAACGCGTCAACCGATCCTTACTTGACGGAACCGGCCGAGGCTTTGAATGAACGCGTATTCTCCCAAACCTTCACATCGTCCACAAGGACCGTTCCGGCAGCTCCGACCAAGAATACGATGCGCGACTTGGGAGAGTCGAGCACGGTGCCTTTGGCAGCGAGAGGAGGCAAAGCATCCAGCTGGACCAAGACGTCGTTGCCGTTCTGTTCGATAAATACTTGGTGCCACTGGCCGTCGCCAGTCTTCGAAGGCTGCGCCGCCAGTTTCTCGACCCGGTAGAATTTCGGATCAGCCAACTGCTCTTTGGTCAGAGCGGGTAGGATACGGCCAGCCTTATCGGCTTCGCGCTTCTCCTTGCCTTGGGCGATATGCGATGCCGGCTCGCCGCGGTCCTGCTGGATGGCCAACTGGGTCGGGGCTAAGGATACGCGAAGCAAATGGGCCGACCCACCAAACTGGCTTTCGCCGTCCAGCAAGAAGAGGAAATATCCGGGCTTCGCGTACTTAAACCGGAAGCTGATGGTGGCATTGCGACTGGGAATCGGCACACCGATCGCGGGCCCGTGATGGTCATCAGGCGAGCAAATCCCTTGAAGAGAGCCGTCGACGATGGTGAACGCGCCTGCCTTGCCGCCAGGCTCCCAAGGCTTGGGGATGGCGGCTCCAGAAAAGCTCTCGTCAAGCAACGGCTTACCTAGCTCGGCGAGACGGGGATGCAACTCATCGGACGCACGAGCCTGGGCGGCGAGAAAGCAAAATGAAACAAAGATGAACAGAGATGGCTTCATGGATTTTTAGAGCTCAAGCCAAGGCGTAAGCATAACCGTCGACGATGGCGCGCAGTGATGCTTCGACAAGGTTTTCGCTCACACCGACTGTACCCCATGACGTCTTACCGTCCGAGGAACGGATCACCACGCGAGTCTTGGCGGCGGTGCCGTCAGCGCCACCTAAGATCCGCACTTTATAATCCACCAGACTGACCTTGGCGATCTTCGGGAAGGATTTCACCAAAGCCGAACGTAAAGCCTGGTCGAGCGCATGCACCGGACCGTCGCCCTCCGCGACCGTGAGCGACTCCTTGCCGCCGACGCTGACCCGCACCACGGCTTCACAGTACGCCGAGCCTTGAGCCCCGCGAGCGGTGACATGATACGACATCACCTCAAACGGAACGGCCTTCGTCTTGCCTAAGTGACGGCGCAACAGAAGCGCCAGCGAGGCTTCCGCGTCTTCGAAGCTCCAGCCGGCATGTTCGAGTTTCTTAAGTTCATCCAGCGCAGTGCTGGTCGCAGGCGAATCGCGGTCAAGGTCGATGCCCAGTGATTTCGCCTTCATCGTGATATTACTTCGTCCGGATTGATCGCTCACGAGCACCATGCGCTCGTTACCGACAACCGTCGGGTCGATGTGCTCATAGGCAGCCGAGAATTTACGCACCGCATCGACGTGCGTTCCGCCCTTATGTGCAAAAGCAGCCGTGCCGACCCAGGGACGACGCGGATCAGGCGCTAGATTGGCGACGCCATCGACGAAACGGGAAAGGCCGGCGAGGCCCTTGAGCGAGGTCGATGAGACGCACTTCCAACCGTACTTCAGTTGGGCGCACGGGATGACCGCCGTCAGATCGCAATTACCAGTCCGCTCACCGATACCATTGACGGTGCCTTGCACGTGCGAAGCTCCTGCCTCAAGCGAAGCAAGAGCGTTGGCCAAGCCGAGCCCAGCGTCATCATGGGTATGGATACCGACCGGAACCTTCATGGCCGCTAACACCGCACGCGTGGCCGCGGCCACCGTGGCAGGCAAGGAGCCTCCATTGGTATCACAAAGCACGATGCGGTCTGCCCCGCCTTCGACGGCCGCAAGCATGGTAGCGATCGCATAGGCCGGGTCTTCCTTCCAGCCATCGATCGCATGTTCGCAATCATAGACGACTTCACGGCGATGGGATTTCAGAAACGCTACCGTATCACGGATCATCGCCAAGTTTTCCTCAGGCGAACAGCGCAAGACCTCACGGACATGCAGAGCCGAAGTCTTTCCATAGATTGTTACGACCGGGGTATCGACCTCGAGTAAGCCGCGCACTTGAGCATCCTCGGAGGCACGTACACCTTTACGGCGCGTAGAACCGAAAGCCGCCAGCTTGGCATGCTTGAACTTGATCTTCTTGGCTCGGGCGAAGAATTCGACGTCCCGAGGATTAGATCCGGGCCAGCCGCCCTCGATATAATTCATGCCAAAGCGCTCGAGCTCGGCCGCGATACGCAACTTATCATCGACCGAGAAATGGATTCCCTGCCCTTGCGAGCCGTCGCGTAGGGTGGTATCGTAGATTTCGATGGAGCGTGCCATGGTAGTGTAGGTGGAAGGTTGGGTAAAGGTAGGGGGCCGTTCCGAGTGCCGCGGAACGGGGGGTCGCCCGTCGGGCGTTCCGTTCAGCGGGCTCAGAGCCCGATGATGGTAATAATCGAAGGCAGGATGGCACGACCATCCGCCAAGCGGAGGGAGGTCGAAGAATGTGCCAAGGGTGCCATGACGTAGAAACAAACTTCAAGCCCATCCCTCAGGAGAGTCAAAGGGAAAGGTGCCTGGGGGCCGAACTAGACTCGCCAAATCAGCCTGATTATGGCTTAAAACACCCCATGCGACTCATGTTGCCTCTTCTCGCTTTAGGATGGGGTGCCATCAGTGCCTCCGCCCAATGGAGCATTTTTGCGGAAAAATTACCCACCCCGGGACACTGGGCCACCTATCAGATCGAAGGCGTCAAACCGAATGAGCCGGCCTCGCTGACGACCATTAGACTCTCGGTTCGAAACGAAGGAACTATCACAGGAAAGCCCTACGTCTGGCTCTCCATCGAACCCATCGCCTGGCTTGGATCCAAAGAGAAAGCCCCGCTTCGTTTTCTCCTTCCGCAAAACCTCGATCGGGCCGGCGCCAATAAGCTGCTCGAGTCAGCCGCTGAAATCGTTTTCTCGAATCCGGTCAAAGGCGCTTATCACATGCTTCCCGAGGATGTGACCTCATTGTCAGACAAAGTTGGTTTCAAAACTACGAACTCACTCGAAGCCGACAACCCCAACGCCGAGCTTATTAAACTCGGAGAAAAATCTTGGACGTGCAACCGGCTGAAGATGGAATGTTTTACCGTCATCGACCCGCCTTTCGTCAAGAAACAGACGATTATCATCCGCGGCACCGTCTGGAAAGATGACACCATCCCTTTTGGCGTCGTCCAGGCCAAGTGGTCCGAAAAATCCATCAAGGGAGATAAAGTGAACGAGGAGCAGAAAGTCCTCACGCTTACCGGCTTCGGCAAGGAAACAGCACCGGCTCAGGCGCTGGAACGAGGAGATCGCTTTTCCATCTGGAAACTGCTCTTCAACCGCTAAGCTTTAGCCGGCCCAACAAAGGACCAGCCCGTTCGACCTAAATCAAACGGGCTGGAGTTAAATGGTGGCCTGAGTCGGAATCGAACCAACGACACGACGCTCTTCAGGCGTCTGCTCTACCAACTGAGCTATCAGGCCAATAAACTAAAGGTAAGAAGGACAAAGCCCCCCTGCCCTGTCAATCCGACAAGGAAGAGAGGCCTAAAAAGGGCCTCAGAAGCTGAATTTCCAAGCAGCCAGACGACGCTCAACTTCCGCAATGACCTCGGCTTCGCCAGCCTCACCCTTGTCGGAGACAAAGGTCACCGAGAAGCGGACGAATGATCCGCAATCATCCCAAGGCACCGTGGAGATCAGATGTTCGGTGATCATCCATTGAGAGAAAGCCTCGCCGGACTCGAAACTCACTGTGCCAGAAGGGCCCGTGGCAGCCTTCGGAGCGGGCATATAGAGGAAGAAGCCAGCGCCAGGCTTACGCACCTGGAAGCCGAGCTTGGCGAGCACACCCACGAGCTTGTCCATACGGCGAGAATATTTAGCGGCAATGGCCTTAGGAATGGAGACCTCGTCAAGGCCGGCGGCGCCGGCTTTCTGAATACCGAGGAACTGGCCGGAGTCGGAGTTATCTTTCACGTCGCCATAAGCGCGGACGAGCAAAGCGTTACCAGCGACAAAACCGATGCGCCAGCCAGTCATATTATGGCTCTTAGAAAGCGAGTGCAGCTCGAGCGCCACATCTTTAGCTCCGGGCACCTGCAGGATCGAAACCTGCTCGGCGCCGAAGTGGAGTGAGCCGTAGGCGGCATCCTGGATGACGACGAGGTTGTGCTGTTTGGCGAAGGCAACGACTTCCTCGAAGAATTTACGGGTGGCGACGGCCCCGGTCGGATTATTCGGGTAATTAAGCACCAGCACCTTGGCCTTGGCCAAGATGTCGGCCGGAATCGACTTCAGGTCCGGCAGGAAGTTGTTCTCGGCAGTGAGCTTAAGATTATGAACCAGGCCGCCATAGTATTTGGCGTGCGTCCCAAAAACCGGGTAGCCCGGGACGGTCATAAGGACGTAGTCACCTGGATTGATAAGACAGCCCGGGAGGATTGAGAGAGCGGCCTTGGAGCCGATGGAGTGGAGGATTTCGGTGTCAGCATCGACGGAAACGCCAAAGAGATTTTTCATGTAACGCGCCGCGGCCTGCTTGAAGTCGACGCCACCGTTATCGGAATAACCACGATTCTCAGGCTTAGCGGCCTCGGACTGGAGCGCCTTCACCACCATCGGGAAAGCCATCTCGTCGGGCTCACCGACGCCGAGGTCGATCAGGGCGACGTCGGGCTTCGCCTTTTTAGCGGCGGCCTTAGCGCGCTTGATTTTCTCGAACTTATAGATGGCGGTCGACTTGCCGTAATTGACGCCGCCGATGCGTTCGGCGAAGAGCTGTTGGATGAAGGAGTCGGACATAGTGATAAGGCCTTAAAAAGAGGGGGAAGGCGACGGATGGCAAGCGGACTCCGTCCGAGGGCTTGCCACCCGTGAATAGACGTCGAAAATGACTGCATGGAACCCAGCCTTGAGACCCTGGCACGTGAGCGGCACGAAAGGTGCAACCCGGGATTCCCCTGGCGCCTCATCGGCCTCATCGCCCTCTGCCTCTCCATCGGTGGCCTCGGCTCCGCCGCCACGATGCCCGAAATCAAGGGCTGGTATGCTGGCCTCACCAAGCCTCCCTTCAATCCGCCCCATTGGATATTCGGCCCGGTCTGGTCGACGCTCTACATTTACATAGCCTTTTCAGCTAACGCCGCGTGGGGCGACCGGCCTGCGCGCCAGACGTTCTTCATCATCCTGCTCGTGAACGCACTCTGGTCCTTGCTCTTCTTCGGACTGCACCAGCCGGGCCTCGCCCTCATCGACATCCTCGCCTACTTGACGCTACTCGTCCTCTGGATTCGGCAGCTCTGGCCGCAACACCGCGGCTACGCCCTACTTCAACTCCCGCACCTGCTCTGGGTCAGCTTCGCCACCGTGCTCAACGCGAGCATCTGGTGGCTCAATAAATAAAAAGTCCCCGGAAGCCGGGGCCTTCGTGAGCGACTAGGAAGCGCCTTAGTCGGCGAGTTTGGTCCAGCGGGCGTTACCCTTGGAAGACTTCACCGCAGCCTCGATGAAGGCCATACCGGTGACACCGTCGTCGATCGACGGGAAGTCGTAGCCGGCCTTCGGCGCCTTGCGGCCTTCAAGACGGTCCGTGATGGCTTCAGTGGCGGCGCGATAGATGTTTGCGAACGCTTCAATGAAGGCTTCCGGGTGGCCAAACGGTGTGCGCGTATATTTCTTACAAGCCTCTCCGTTATAGGAGTTACCGCGACGGTGCACCTGACGGGGCTGGTCGAGATACTTCACAATGAGCTCATTCGGGTGCTCCTGGTGCCACTCGAGAGAAGCCAGCGTGCCATAGACGCGGATGTTGAGGTTGTTCTCGTCGCCGGTAGAGATCTGCGAAGCGTGCAGGACGCCCTTTGCCCCACCCTTGTAACGGACAAGCATATTGGCGTCATCATCCAAGAGACGTCCGGGGATATAGGTACTAAGGTCAGCCGCGATTTCCTTGATCTCTAGCCCGGTGACGTAATGAACGAGATTTTCAGCGTGCGTACCGATGTCGCCGACGCAGTTCGAGACGCCTGAGCAGTTAGGATCCATGCGCCAGTTTGCGATCTTCTGGATCTTGCCGGACTGCAGCGCACCGATGCCGTAACCTTGTGGGTATTCGACAAGCACTTTGTTGATTTTGCCGAGTTTACCGGCGGCCACGAAATCACGGGCCTCTTTCACCATCGGGTAGCCAGTATAGTTATGGAGCAGTGCGAAGACCAGGCCGCTCTTCTTGACGATCGCCTTGAGTTTTTTTCCTTCAGCAAGGGAGAAAGCGAGAGGCTTCTCGCAGATCACATGGATGCCGGCCTCAAGAAAGGCCTTGGCCACGGGGTAGTGCAGGTCGTTACGGGCGACGATTGAAACGAAGTCGATGCGTTCACCCAAAGGCAGCTTGGCCTCGGCCTTCGCCATCTCTAGATAGGAGGCGTAAACTCGGTCTGGCTTCAGAAAAAGATCCTGCCCGGAGAGCTTGGATTTTTCCGGATCCGAAGAGAACGCGCCCGCGACAAGCTCGATTTTGCCGTCAAGAGCGGCGGCCATGCGGTGTACGCCGCCAATGAAGGCGCCGCGACCACCACCGACCATACCCATGCGAAGTTTGCGATTCAATGTGGCCATAATTTTAGATTAGAGAGAGACAGGTTTTCCGGCCTTAGCGGAAGCATAAATCGCATCGATTACCTGCATGAGACGATAGGCCTGCTCCGGAGTATTGAGCGGCTTGGCCCGACCTTCGATGGCTTCGATGAAATTAGCCGCCGAAGCGCTGCGACCCATGTCCTCGCACGCCGGGGTCACGATCGCCCGGTTCACGCTGTTGCCATTTTCCTGCACGTAGAGTTCGCAGGTATCGATCGCGGTGTTATCGAGACCGTCGATGCCGAAGAGACGTTCCACCTTGCCGCCGGCCTTGGTGCCCTGAAACACGACGGAGACTTCTTCGCGCTTCACCATTTCAGCCCAAGATACCTGCAGCGTGAGAACCTGGCCGGTCTTGAAAGTCACAAAGCCGTGCGCGGCATTCTCCACGTCGGTCACGCCCCCGACACGATCAGGGATGCCCCACGGGCCTTTGAAAGATTTGTCCTGAATGAAGTCGTTGAACGTTTGCCCCAGCACGTGCGCCGGCTCGGGGTAACCCATGAAATACATCGCGAGGTCGACCATGTGCAATAAGTCGATGAGCGGCCCGCCGCCCGAAAGCTCCTTGGTCGTGAACCATCCGCCAAATCCCGGAATACCTGTGCGGCGGATCCACTTGGCCTGAGCGGAATTAATCTTACCAACCTGCCCCTGCTCGAGGTACTTGATCATCGCCTGTGATTCGGGACGAGCACGGTTGTTGAAATTAAACATCACGTGCTTACCTGACTTCTTGGAAGCGGCGATGATCTCGAGGACTTCCGGGGCGCTGAGCGCCGGTGGCTTCTCGCAAAAGACGTGCTTACCGGCATCGAGGCACTGGATGGCGAGCGATGCGTGGAATTTATTCGGGACGATGATGCTGATCGCATCGAGCTCCTTATGCGCAGCGAGCATGGCCTCGACGGACTCGTAGGCATCCTTGACGCCCCATTTATCGGCCGCCTTCTTGGCGGCGCCTGGTGCGGGATCGGCGACGGCGATGATTTCCGCTCCGGCCTGCTTGAAGCCCGCGGCATGATATTGAAGCATGCCGCCTGCGCCGATGATACCTACTTTAGTTGCCATAATGGAGTTGGTTGTAAGAAATGATTATTTACCCTGCGCCGACTTATCGAAGGCCGCATCGAAGGCGACTTTGTTGGTCGGGAAAGCGAGTTTCTTAACATAGGCGGCCGACTCGGTAGCGCCAAAGAAACGATCCATGCGACCGTCTTCCCACTCGACGGAAAGCGGACCGGTATAGCCGACGTCATTAAGCGCGACGATAACATCCTCGAAGCGAATATCGCCGCGGCCGACCGAGCGAAAATCCCAAGCACGACGGGCGTCACAGAAATCCGTATGACCACCGAATACGCCGACCGTACCATCACCATGACCCCACCAGACATCCTTCATGTGGGCGTGGTGAATCTGCTTGCCGAAGGTGCGGATGAACTTCACGTAGTCGACGCCTTGATACCCGAGGTGGCTTGGGTCGTAGTTAAAACCGAAACGCTTGTGATTGCCGACGGCGTCGAGCGCGCGCTGGGCCGAGGCAATATCGAAGGCGATTTCGGTTGGATGCACTTCGAGACCGAAGAAGACATCATTCTTCTCAAAAGCCTCGAGGATCGGCTTCCAGCGCTTAGCGAAGTCATCATAGCCCTTTTGCAGGTAAGCCTGATTGGTGGGAGGGAATGCGTAGATTGCGTGCCAGATGGATGAGCCCGTAAAACCGTTGACGACCGTCTTTCCAGAACCCTTCGGCTTAGTCGCCATGTAAGCCTTACCGGCGTCGAAGAACTTACGGGCCGCCTGAGCGGTGAGAATCATCTCAGCGGCGGCACGCTGACGGACACCTTCGGGATTACCATCACCCCAGACGTGCGCCGGAAGAATGCATTGGTGGCGCTCATCAATATTATCGCAGGTCGCTTGGCCTACGAGGTGGGCGGAGATCGCCCAGCAACCTAGGTCGTTTTTCTGCAGCAATTCCCAGACGGACTCGACGTAGCCCTTCTCGTTGACGGCCCGACTGACATCGAAATGGTCGCCCCAACAGGCGAGCTCAACGCCTTCGTAACCCATGGCTTTTACCTTAGGGAGAAGTTCGGCGATTTTAAGGTCGGCCCACTGGCCGGTGAAGAGGGTAACAGGACGCTGTGACATAGGGGATGCGGGTGAGTCCCTTATGACAGCCAACACACACCAGATGTTCAAGCGGGCAATGCTGACAATCCGCCGAAAAATGCCTAGCGCACCAAGGCCTGCCCTAACTCCGCCTCAAGCAAATCATATCGGCCACGAAGCGTCGGGTCGGGCTGGACGACACCAGGAGCCGGGGCGCAGAAAACCCTCTCCAAATCAGCCATTTTAGCCCCACAGGCGGCCACGGCGGCCCGAAGGGCCGCACCTAAGGCAGCCGAATCTGAAACCGCCAGACGTAACACGGGCGCCCCGAAAACATCGGCAAAAATCTTGGCCACCGCAGGATTTTCGGAGGCCCCCCCGGTCAGGAGTAGCTGCGTCGTGGGCGTTCCGACCCATCGACTGTGCAAACGCAAGCTCAAGGCCTGTCCTTCAACGGCTGCCCGTGGCAAACTAGCCAGCGAGGTCGGCACACCCAAGGCGATACGACCAGCGGAACGTCGCGGCGTAATTTCGTCCTCCTCCATCGGAAGGACGGCGGCCATCGCCGCCGGCGAAGCTTCAATCGAGGCGGAAAATGTAGCCCAGTCTGCTAGGCCGCATTCGCGACGAATCGCTTCGCGAGCCAAAGATCCGTTACGCACACAAACCAAACTCATGCTCCCACCCATCGGGTTACCGAAAGCATGGCCAAGGCCAGCCGGATCCGTGCGGATACCTTCGATCGCAGCAAACAGCGTATCACTCGTACCCAAGCTCACGACAACTTTACCAGGAAGGGACGCGCCCATACCGACGAGGCTTGATGGATTGTCGCCCGTACCGATGACCACCTGACAGAGGGGCGAGAATCCATAGCGCGCGATCAAGTAGCCAGAAACAGGGCCCGCCACCGTCGAACCCGGACGCACTGGCGGGAGCTTAGCAATCAGATTCGACGCCGTGGCGACCAAGGAAGCTGGAGCCCAGTCACCCTGCCGGATATCCATGAGATTCATGCCGGCGCCGTCTCCCGTATCAATCGCCGCATCTCTCCCGGCGAGCACAGAGGCAAAGAAAGAGGAAACGAGATGCACGCGTTTCGTGCGATCCCAAGCTGTCGGATTCTCTTTGGCGAACCGACGGATCTGCGGCCCCGTAAAGCGACGGGTCGCCACGCTGCCTGTCAGATTGCAGACCATTTGATCACCCCCCAAAGCGGCCGCGATTTCGGCACACTCTTTCTCCGTTGAGGAGTCCATCCAGATTGGAGAAGTCTGGCGAGAAAGCACGGAGCCGAACTTAGCCGCAAGGCTTGTAGCCGGATTGGCGTCGGCCAACGCTGCCTCATAACCAGCGGCGAGGTAAACGCTCCCGTGCTGCTGACCGGAAACAGAAATAGCATCGATCTTGGAAAGGTCTGTCAGGACGGCGAGTCGCTGGAGGGCGAGCTCAAGCCCATCAAGCCAAAGCAAGGGATCGGCGTGCACCTCGCCGCCCTTCCCGCCGCGAATAAAGCCTTCGGGGTGATTACGATCAGGAAAGTCAGCGCCAAAGGCCGCGCGGGCGCGAGCCAGCGTAACGCCTGCCGTCGTATCGAGCACGAGCGCCGTCGCACTCTGCGTGGATAAATCCAAGCCGAGTACCTTGGCCATGCGTTAGCGGATATATTCGTTGATCAGGTTCTCAAGGAGCTCCTGACGACCCGAACTGAGGCGAGGCGGCGTGATGCCTTGAGCGTAAGCATCGAGTTGCGCCAAAGTGACCTTCTTGGACTCGATCTTCTTTCCGATGCCGCTGTCCCATGAGGCGTAGCGGTTATCGACGAATTTCGAAAGCTTGCCGTCAGCGATGATGGCGTGGGCGATCTTAAGGCCGCGAGCAAAAGCATCCATGCCGCCGATATGGGCGTGGAAGAGGTCGACCGGTTCGTGCGATTCACGACGACGCTTGGCGTCGAAATTCAGGCCGCCCTTGGTGAAGCCACCCATCTTGAGGATACGCAGCATGATGTTCGTCGTCAGATACAGGTCGGTCGGGAATTGGTCCGTGTCCCAGCCCAAGAGGGTGTCGCCGCGATTGGCATCCACCGAGCCCAATGCATCAGCCGCAATGGCGACCTCCATTTCGTGCTCCATCGTATGACCAGCCAGCGTGGCGTGATTGGTTTCGAGGTTGAGTTTGAAATGCTTGAGCAGGCCGTATTCGCGTAAGAAATTAAGGCACGCCGCGGAGTCCGAATCATACTGGTGGGTGGAGGGTTCGCGCGGCTTGGGCTCGATAAGGAATTGTCCCTTGAAGCCGATTTTCTTGGCATGATCGACGGCCAAGTGCAGGAGCGCGGCCAAGTGGTCGAGCTCTCGCTTCATGTCCGTGTTCAGCAGGGTCGCATAACCTTCGCGGCCGCCCCAAAAAACATAGCCCTCTCCGCCGAGGGCCTTCGTCGCCTCCAGGGCATGACGCACCTGACTGGCACCATAGGCGAACACATCGGCATTAGGCGAGGTGCCGGCGCCATGAGCGTAACGAGGATGAGCAAAGAGACAGGCGGTGCCCCAGAGCAACTTCTTACCGGAAGCCTTTTGGTAGGCCTTCAGCTCTTTCGTAACCCGATCCAGATTCGCATGCGTTTCGGCCAACGACTTTCCTTCGGGGGCCACATCGCGATCGTGAAAGCAATAGAAGTCTATCTGGCACTTATCGAGGAATTCGAAGAAGACCGGAACGCGGCGCAAAGCGTTATCGAGGGAATCTGAACCATCATCCCAAGGCATGATCGCGGTCGGGCCACCGAAAGGGTCGGAGAGACCGTTACGCATCACATGCCAATAGGCGGCAGCGAAACGCATGTGGTCCTTCATCTTCTTCCCGCCGATTTTCTCGTCAGGATTATAATGCTTAAAAGCAAAAGGGTTCTTGGATTTCGAGCCTTCGAATTCGATGACCGGGACATTAGGGAAGTGAGACATAGGGCTGGGTTGCGATAGACAACCTTGGCTCTCCCGTAAGCCCTGCCAAGAAGGATTTGTATGACGTCGTCTCCTATTAAGTATGATTAAAACGACGAAAACAGACCAGCTGACCGAACGCTTCATAAGTGCGACTTGCAGGGAAGAAAGCAGGGCCTAGGGTGACGCCATGGAGGTCGCCAAAACCATTTCCGAACTCCGGACCGTCATAAAATCGGCCCGACAAGCAGGAAAAGCCATCGGCCTCGTTCCCACCATGGGCTGCCTGCACGCGGGTCACCTCAGTCTTATTCGTAGGGCCAAAAGGGAGAGCGACTTCGTGGTGGTATCTATTTTTGTCAACCCGACCCAATTTGGACCGAACGAAGATTTCTCCCAATACCCTCGCACGCTCGAGGCAGACCTCATCGGCTGTGCGGAAGCTGGAGCCGACGTGGTCTTCGCCCCCACGACCGACGAATTCTATCCAGCCGGCGCCTCCACTTTAATCACGGTCGGGAACGTGGCGGAAAAACTTTGCGGCGAATTTCGTCCCGGCCATTTCCAAGGCGTGGCCACAGTCGTCGCTATGCTCTTCCATGCCGTGCAATGCGACGTGGCCATCTTCGGGCAAAAAGACTTACAGCAATTGGCCGTCATCCGCCAGATGACGCGCGATCTCTGCTTCCCCGTTCGCATCATCGGGCATGAGACCATCCGTGAGACCAACGGCGTCGCCATGAGTTCGCGTAACCGCTATCTCTCGCCTGAACAACTGGAGCAGGCAACGGCAATCCCTGCCGCATTAGCCGCAGCGAAAGCCCTCTCAGAAACCGGCATCACCGATGCGGCCCGCCTTCGGGAAGCTGCGCGCACCGTGATAGCCAGCCAGCCGGCGCTGAAGCCTCAATATTGTGAAATCGTCGGCCTCGAGACGATGATTCCCGTCGCGTCGACCGCCGGACAGCGGTGCGCCATCGCGATTGCATGCCACCTTGGCTCGACGCGATTGATTGATAACGCCATCCTCTGATATCAGGCCAGGCTAAGGTAGACGGCAGCCAGTAAAATCAAGGCACCAATCAATCGACGGGTCATGATGGCCTGCCCGACATGCTTTTCGGAATTCGAGAACCAATGGCCGACAATCCAGACCAGCGCCACGCTCCATAGTCCACGCGTGTTATAAAGCACATTGGTGACCGTGACCTCCCGATAGACCGCGATACAATAGGCGATACCCATCGCCTGAATGGTCAAAATCCCGCCGCCGCCGAAGGCCCAGAGGACCATCGGGCGCGGCATCTGCCGCAACGGGGCGGAAAAGAAAGGCATCAACGTGAAAGAAAGCAGCCCCACCGTGATGAACATCACCGGCCCGAAATGCCCGAAGCCGAATGCCGGCACCCAGTGCTGCTGCATCACATCCGTCGCCGCAAAGGCGATGGAGGCAAGGAAAGCGAAGACGACACTCACCAGCAATCGCTTCCGATTCGCATGCCACTCGCCACTCAACAAGGCCAAGGCGAGCGTGGTCAGGAATGTCGCCACCCAAAGCTTCGAATCCAGTGTGCCGCCAGCCAGGCAGACCAGGAGCGCGACGAAAATGACCTTGGTGCCGAGCACCGGCGTGGCGATGGAGATATCTCCGCGACTGATTGCGATGAACGTGAAGACTTGCCCGATAAAGAAGGCAGTGCCCGCCAAGACCGCGTGGGTGACGTTAGTCGCCGTGAACGGCTCGCCGCCGTGAAGAAGCCAGGTCTGGAAAAGCACGGCACCGATCAAGTTCACGATGAATAGGACGCGCCAGGGATGGCCACCGTCCATGGCCCGCTTGAGGGCCAATGCGGCGAAGGTGTAACCCACGGCCGAACAGAGGGGGATGACGATGGAGGCGGGAGAACGCATGCGCTCACCCCAACGAAGGGCCAATGATGCCGCTTAGCGAGTCCGAAGCGGAAAACCCCCTGCAAGCGAGGAAAGGACTTTGAAATCTTCCTGTGCCGACCTTGCCCACCAGACCTCAGCGGGCATACTCCGCCCCATGGGACAATTTTCCTACAAAAACGAGGTTCTCACCCCGCTACGAAAGTCACTCACCGAACAATTCGTCCTCGAGCTGACCCACGTTCCGAGCGAACCGTTACTGTCCCTCGCCAAACAAACCCCGGGCGGCTGGAGTCACCGCGTTCCATTCTTAAAAAACGCTGCTCGGATATTTAAAAACCGCCAAGCCCTTTTGACCAAAGATCTGGAATCGATCGCCGATCACCTGCCTTGGTTCTCCGCCCTGCTGTCGACGAAAAAATCTCTTTTCCTCGAACACGCTGACGCTATCAACGATACCCTTGGTGGCCCGCGAGCGATGCTGTTGTGCGTGCTATGGAACCTAAAAGTGGAAAGTAAAGAGGAGGCGCTTGGCGCCGATATCCTCACGCGCTTTGCCTCAGCCGGCAAGCCGCAGGCCAATAAACCTGATGCCAAAGCGTTGCAGGCGCTTCGCCAGAAGTTGATGGGCGAAGTCACCCACAGTAAAGAACCCACGATTGGCGAGCCGCTCGATCCAGCAGACCGGACACTACGACGCCTTCAGCAAGATCTCGACAAAGGGAAAGCGGCTCGGGAAAAAGAAATTACCGCACTTAAGCGTCATCAGGCTAATGAATTAGAAGCGAGAGACTTGGCTCTAAAGAAAAATCTGGAAGAAATCGCCACCCTAAGGACCGCTCTCGTCCAGCAAAAATCAGCGGACGAGGCCAATTTCGCATCATTAGCCGCTAAGCTGGCCAAGGCCGAAGACGAGGCTGCCAGAATCCGTGGCGAGCTTGATGGCGCACGGGAACAGGTTGCAAAAAAAGCCCGCGAAATAGCGGAAGAACTTCTCTCCGAAGAAATCCGCCCATGGCTTGCGGATGCCCGCATGCTGAAGGCTGCCTCGGAAGAGGTCGCCAAACTTCGTCAATTGACGGCCGAAAACGTCGATAAGATTCGCAAAGCCCAACGCGACGCTGACCCCTTCCTCGCCAAAGAGCACGAGCTGCGGCAGGCGATCCCCCAGATGGAGGAAATGCTCAAGCTGCTTCGACGCTACCAACGTACCGCCGGCCAAGTGCTGCCTGAAATGTCTGCGCTCGAAAAGCGCATCACCGAACATGTCGAAAAAGTACGTTATGAATTAGAACGGCGAGACCACCCCTCCGACCCCTTCCTTGAACGTATCGCCGCCAAGATCAACGAAGCCGAAGCGGCCGCTTTGAAATCAATCGAAGCCGCCTTGCGCCTCTCCGAAGAGTCTGGACTCGTGGACTCACGCCACGCCGACCTTTATCGGCGCGACATCCACAAGCGTCGCTCCAAGCTAGCCGACCAAGCCTTCCACGAACACAAAACCTCCGGCCCCCTAGCGTTGCTT
>CAILOT010000141.1:0-1646 GCA_903835965.1 uncultured Opitutia bacterium | reverse complement strand
GCGATGGGCACGTAGCCGACTTCCAAACCCTTGGGCGGCTTGACGATTTGTGCCGGGTCAAGGTAAGCGAGCTTACCGACCGTCGGAGGCGCGAGGTACTCGCGGTCCTTGGTCCAAGCGCGATGCAGCTTCTCCACTTTCTCCTGCATCTTCTCCCGTTCCTCTTTTGCGATATCAGCATTGAGCATGGCCGGCTGATCGGCGAAGCGATACCAATAATATGTCACGACACTGCCATCACCCAAGTAAGCCCGGAAAGGTCCGGCCTTTGGTCCTGGCGTCTTCCATGTGCTCTTCGGTTCGTCCGGTGTATCGTAAGCTTCCTGAGCCCTTTCCTTGGGGCGCGTAAAGGTCTTTTCCTTTAATCCGCAATCCGAAGGCAAGTCGGAGGGCTTGACGACTACCCACTGCGACTTCTTGCCATCGTTTACGAGGTGGAAGTATTCAGGCAAAGTGACCAAAGCACCATCGGGGCTGACCGACTTCTTGACCAGCGATTCGTTCCACTTGTAACCATACGTCGTGGGCTCGAGAGAAGTAGGCGTGGCAAAAGATTTCCAATCGATGGGCGTCTTCTTGTCCTTCGCGGTGCCTTCAGAATAAATCTTCCAGGTCGATCCACCGTTATTCTTGAAATTCTGCACGAAGGCTCCGGCGGGATTGATGGCTCCGCCCACGGGTTGGCCGCCGTCGAACCAAGCTTTTACCCCATCCCAAAGGGCTTTTTTATCATAAGAGGTGAGGCGGTGCATCGCCACGGTCGTCCCATCGGTGCCGACCGGGAACGAGGTGGCTGCCACGCGGGCAAAGGTTTCGCCTTTCGCATCGGTCGCCATCATCGCCGGGACGTATTGGGTCTCCATTTGAAAAGCCTTGTTCGGATCGGAAGGTCGTGAATCCAACAGTTGTGCCGCCAAGGCGGGATTCAGTTCCGCCGAGTGCGACCAAAAATAAGGTGTGAAGAAACACACCGGGCCTTTAAAATTTTTGGTGTTCAAGAATAACGTCCAGCAGTTATCGCCAGTCGGGACATTCTTGGTCCCGGTCGTCGCCTTGGCCGAAGTCAACGGCAAGGGTAAGTAACCGTAGCCGAAAAGATCTCCGCAGGTCCCTTGCTTTAAATTCAGGCCATCGATAGGGAAAAGCAACCAGGGGCTCAATTGCGCAACACCGTAAACGCCGCGGGTTTTTTTCCAATCCCCCGCGCCATGTGCCGGACCATTCGCGATCTCGCTGAAATTAACCGCCACTCCGCCCATGATGAATTTCGGCGTCTCCGTCGGAAAACGCGTGTCGCGCCACCAACCGAGACCGCCTTCGATGTCCGAATATAAATCTTTAGGCGCCGGGCCATCGTATTGTGCGTGCATCCACGTCCCGAACAGTCCCGTCTGGAAGCGGTGCCCCGGATACTGCGAGAGCAAAGGCCAGGCGGCAGCATAAAGGGAGAAGCCCGCGTTGAAGTTAGCCGGCACTTTCTCCGTCGGCACCAGCATGTAGCCGGCCATCTCGGCTTTCTTGATCTCGGCCGCCGACAAGGGAAGCGACGTCGCCAGGGTGGCTAGGGCGCCGATGAAATATGCAAAGGAACGCATGGGGCCTTTCGTATCTTATTTTTTAATCACCCGCTAACTCAAATTAGGTGG
>CAILOT010000140.1:0-3715 GCA_903835965.1 uncultured Opitutia bacterium | reverse complement strand
GTGACCGGGAAGGGGGACATCCAAGGGAAACCCGCCCCGCCCGTTCGGCAAGCCCTTTCCTTGGAGCGTCCCTTGACACCCCGCCCATGTCACGCCAGCCTGCCCCAGTCCCCATAACCGCCGTGTCCGATTATAGCGAAGTCATCCGCGCCCACCGCCGCGACCATCTCGCCCGGCCTCATTCGCTCCCCCGTGGCGTCCACCGTCACTTTGAGAGCACGCTCTTGCCGCTGCCTTTGGAAAAGGTCTTTGAGTTCTTCTCCAAGGCCGAAAACCTCGAGGCGATCACGCCGCCGGAATTAAAATTTAAAATCCTGACTCCGCGGCCGATCATCCTGACGACGGGTGCATTGATTGACTATCGCCTGACGCTCAGCGGCGTGCCCTTCGGTTGGCGCACGCGCATCACGCATTGGGATCCGCCGTACGCATTCGTCGACGAACAGTTGAAAGGGCCTTACGCGGTCTGGCATCACACGCACACCTTCGCCGACGAAGGGGGCAAGACGCGGATGGATGACGAAGTGCTCTATAAACTTCCGCTTTGGCCGCTCGGTGAAGTCGCTTACCCTTTTGTCAAAGGCAAGGTTGAGCGTATCTTCCGCTATCGCCGGGCGAAGGTTCGCGAAATGCTCGGCGTCTGAATTTAAAGTCTACTTAATCGGCGATGGCGGCGGACATACGACCGTATCTGAAAAATCTGCAGGCCGAGGATGTTTGCCGGCCCAGGCAATTCCCCTTAATAGTAAGATTCGGACGTCGTTGCGTTGGAAATTAACGTAGGTATGGCCGGGAACGAAAACGAAGGCCCGGTAGGCACCCTGTTCATAAGTCCAGGCCTGCGCCTGCGCTTCGAAACCGTCGCCAATCTTTTTCGGCGTCGGCGAGGTGGCGAGGACGTGGATGTCATTGCGCAAATCCATTTCGTAATAGATCTCATCCTGCATCTTGAAGTCGGCGATGCGCGTGGTGATGACGTGCGTCTTATCGACGAAGTCCAATTGCATGGGGCCTTCGCGGTAGCGGGTGACTTTCTGGCGCCAAGAGCCACCGATGAGTTCCTTGTAGAAGTCAGTCCCCTCCGGAGTGCTGGCGACGCTGCCTGCGTGGATGACGACGAGCCCGCCGCCGTTTTTCGTGAATGCGGAGATGCGTTCGCGCTCTTCGGGTTTGAAGTCGCCCCCACCTTGGCGGTGGATGATGACGACGTCGGTCTGAGCCAACTGTTCAGTCGTTGGGAAGGTTTCACTGCCCGTCGCGCTCGCACCGTGATCGACTAAGAGCGGTACCCAATCGCGGAGAAAGGCGGGGTGATCGTGATCGCCGGGTTTATGCGTCTTGGGGCCGGAGCGAATAAAGACGCGCAGTTGCTTAGGTGGAACGCCCTTGATTTCGGCTGGAACTGGGGCGTCGGCCGCAAAGACGGCCGCGACGGCGAACAAGGGGAGGAGGCAGCGCATGGGAGAAGAATGAGTGCAAAGGTGCAAAAGTGCAAAGGTGGAGAAAGGGGTAGGGATAGGGGGCGGGAGGGGTAGGAAAGGCCCCATCATTTCCAGGTGGCGGGTTGCAGGTGCTCATCCCGGGACCTGCATCCGAACCTGAACTACCGAACCCGATACCCGAAGGCCGAGACCTGAGACCTGAAAATGAATCCACCCCAGCCAATCATCCGGTCTCCGGTTTCCCTTGGATTGAGTTGTTCTGTCTTGGGTAGGGCTGACCGGCCCGGTCAGCCGCGGTTGAGCGGGCCGCTCAACCCTACCAATCAGGATTGCCTCTCAGCTTTGCACTTTTGCACAGGCGCCTAAGGCGCCGATTTGCACCTTTGCACCTGTATCTACCTGCCTGCCTTTCAGCCCAGCACCCCTGGCAAATCAGCCAGCGACATCACGAAGGCATCCGCGCCGGCCTTGACCTTGGGGCGGACGACGTACCTTCCGAAGCCGATGACTTTATCGACGTCACTTTTGACTTCGAGGTCGCTGGCGCCGTCGCCGACCATGACCACGGTCTGGGCTTTGAAATCGGCGCGTAGGCGTCGGGCGATCATGTTCTTACCTTTTGATTTGGAAGTCGGGCAGGTCTCGTCAAATCCGGCATACGTCCCGTCTTCATTAAATTTTAGGACCACGGCCTCTACGCGGGCGACCCCGAGGAATTTGGCCAAGGGCATGATGGCTTGGGTGAAACCTCCGCTGACGATGGCAATCTTCCAACCCGCTGCGCGCAATTTTTCGAGCGTTTCGACGGCGGTAGGTTCGACCGTGGCGATATATTTTTCACCAATGGCTTGGAGTTCAGCGAGCGTCGGTTTGATCATATTCAAACGCTTGGCGAAGATTTCTTCCATGGGCGTCCCGCCGTTCATGGCTGCGTTGGTCATGTCTTCTACTAACTTAAAAATGGCGGTCCCGCGCAGCCTCCCGAGCTCGTCGATTCCCTCGATGGCGGAGAGGGTCGAATCACAGTCGAGGAGGAGGAGTTTCGTGGGCACGTACCAATTGATGCCTGCCGGCAGGGAAGGTCAATCACAGGCAGGCCGTATTTAGGGTAATATTGACCAAAACCTCATGCTTAAATGGAGGTAAATGACATCCTTGACGCTGGTTATTGTTAGGCTCGCTATATAAAACTTCTTAGATAAATGTTATTTAAATGGCAACAGATATCCGACTGCAGCCCTCCGTGGTTTTTCATGCTTCGGCGATGCGATCCACCTGGTGCGCCCGCACGGCGGTATTCCTTTCCTTGGTCATGCTTTTAATCATCTACCGCATCGGTGCAGGCTATTTCGATCATCCCACAGTGTGGGACGCCCGCCATGTCGTCGGGGCTGTCGTTAAGATCGTTCCCCTGATTATTTTCCAGATTTACATGTTTGTTTTTGCCTTAAGTCGTTTTGCATCCGCCCGTCAGGATTTTTCCAAAAACAATAACTTGGTCGCCCTTGAAACTTTGCTCGTAGGCGTGACGAATGAAGCCATACGCGAAGAGTTGCAGCTCAGGGGGATTGATGCCATCGAGACGCGCGCCCCCACCTCTCATTGATTGCCCATCTTCGGGCTGAGGGAGTTTGGGCCAAGATGGATGGAGGCTTGCTGTCTGACAGGCTGCTTGGATGATATGAAGCCATGGCCTGTACCCCTCCCATCTCTGCTTCCGAAGTTTTCTGCCGCTCGGCCAAGTGTAATCGCTGGGCGGCCCGCTTTGCCCTGATCGCTGCGGTGCTCGTGACCATTGTTCTGATGAATGTCAGCAAGGGTTTTATCCACGACTCCACAACCAGCCTGGCTGGCTCCGCCGCCGAACGCATCGTCGGGCACCTGACGGCTTTCGTCGCATTGCTCTCCCTGCAGCTCGCCCTCATCTGCTTGGCTCGTCGTCGCTTCTCGGCTTCGCACCACGCCTCGGTGAAATCGGGTAATCTGAAGGCCCTCGAACTCCTCGCCGCTTCCGCGACCGATGAAGCCACAAAGAAGGACCTCCTCGCCCGCGCCGCCGATATTGTCGCCGGCAAGCCAGGCTGCTGCAAATAAGCGGAGCGGTGCTTCGCGGGTAGGGACAGCACCACGTGCTGTCCTTTTTTGTGCCCGCGTTCGCCGCACGGTGAACGCCAGGGTAGGGGCGGGACTACGTCATGCCCACGGGCACGGCGTAGCCGAGCCCCTACCTTCGGACACCATTCGTCGGCTGTTAGACTTCTGAAGGTAGGGAC
>CAILOT010000139.1:0-9505 GCA_903835965.1 uncultured Opitutia bacterium | reverse complement strand
CGTCTTGGGCTACCTCATCGGTTCGGTCAACTTCGCCGTACTTGTGGCGAAGAAATACGGCGTCGACATCCTCAAGGAAGGCTCTGGCAATCCCGGCGCCACGAATGTCAAACGCGTACTCGGCAAAGGCCCAGGTAACCTGGTCTTCGGACTCGATGTTCTCAAAGGCGTCGTGGGCACGGGTCTTTGCCTTGTTCTCGTTAAATTCATCGACGTGCCGAATACCGCGGAAATCCTTTTCCGACTATCCGTCGCCGGCTTCGTTGGAACGCTTCTTGGGCATTGTTTCTCTTGTTTCCTTAAATTCAAAGGCGGCAAGGGCGTGGCATCTACGATCGGCGGCTTGCTCGTCCTTCTGCCCATCCCCATTCTGATTGGCGCCATCCTCTGGGTCACGGCCTTCGCGCTTACGCGTTACGTTTCCGTCGCTTCAATCCTGCTCGGCGTTTCGCTGCCGGTCAGCTGCTGGATCCTCCCCCTCTTCACTTCCTTCAAGTTTTCTCCGGCGGAATTCTGGTTCGCCGCCGCCATCGCTGCCTTCAACGTCTGGACGCATCGCTCGAATATCGCACGCCTCCTGAACGGCACCGAGAACCGCTTCGTCAAAAAAGCCTGATTTTACCGATATGACCGCCCCACGCACCATTGGCATTGGAATACTTGGCTTCGGCACCGTCGGCCAAGGGGTCTGGAAGCATCTGACCGAAAAACAGTCAGACCTCGAATCACGCCTAGGCGTAAAACTTGAGCTGCGTAAAGCCGCCGTCCGTGACTTGAAGAAAAAGCGCGGGGTAAAAATCGCCGCGTCCAAGCTAACCAAGAATCCGCTCGAAGTCATTGAAGACCCGAAAGTCCATGTCGTCTGCGAACTCATCGGCGGTACTACCAAAGCCCGCGAACTCACCCTCCGCGCCTTGAGCTTAGGAAAGGTCGTGGTCTCTGCCAACAAGGCCCTTCTCTGTGAACACGGTCCCGAGATCTTCGCCGCAGTCCGCAAGCATGGCGGACAATTCCTTTTCGAAGCCAGCGTCGCCGGCGGTATACCCATCATCAAAGCCATCCGCGAAGGCCTCGTCGCCAACCGCTTTGACCTCATCGTTGGGATCCTGAACGGCACCTGTAATCATATCCTCACCCGCATGGGCGAAGATGGTTTATCTTTCGAAGACGCGCTCAAAGAAGCCCAGGCCCTTGGTTATGCCGAAGCCGATCCGACCCTCGACGTCGATGGCATCGATGCTTGGCATAAAGCTTCGATCCTCGCTTGGCTTGCTCACGGAAAATGGGCACCCGCCGCACGTACCTTGGTCGAAGGTATTCGCAAGATTGGGCCGGCGGATATCGACTTTGCCCGCAGGTTCGGCTTCGCCCTCAAACACCTCGCGGTGATTCGTCGCGACTTCAAAGCCGGCTGGATGACCGTCGGGGTGTACCCTGCCCTCGTTCCTAATCGCGATATCTTAGCTCGGGTTTCGGGAGTCAACAATGGCATCACCTTACGTGGTGACGTCGTCGGTGCCACGACCCTGACCGGCCGCGGAGCCGGTGGTGATGCCACCGCTTCGGCCGTAATCGGCGATATCGTCGATGCAATCGCAGCCCTAACAGGGGCCGCCCCTCAAGGCCTTTCCAGCGACGCCCTGCTTTCACGCGAACGCATGGGACGTGCGGTGCGCATGGCCGAACTCGATGAGATCGTGTCGCCTTTCTACCTCCGTCTTTCGCTCCTCGATAAGGCCGGCGTCTCGGAAGGGATTTACCGGATCTTCTCTAAGCATAAAGTTTCCATCGCCCGGGTGATTCAATACGAACACCCGAACAAAGGGCGCGGCACCGTCACGCTTTCGACCTACCCCGTGAGCGAACGCAAGATGTCCGCCGTCCTTGTCGAATTGCGCCGCCTCAAAACGGTACTCGAAGAACCTGTCATTCTCCGCATCTTCTCTCCTGAATCCTAAGGATGTCCCTTATCGTCCAGAAATACGGCGGAACTTCCGTCGGCACCGTTGACCGCATCCAGAATGTTGCGGCCAAAATCAAAGAACAGTGGTCCCAAGGCCACAAGATGGTCGTCGTGGTCTCCGCCCGCAGCGGGGTCACGAATGACCTGATTGCCCGGGCCAAAGCCCTGTCCAAATTGCCTGACGAACGCGAAATGGACGTGCTCATGTCCCTCGGCGAACAAGAAACCATCGCCCTGACGGTCATGGCCCTGCACGCCATCGGCGTTCCGGCGGTTTCACGCACCGGAGCCCAAGCTGGTATCTTTACCGACGACGTCCATACCCGCGCCCGCATCACCCGCATTAGCGGAGGTGACCTCTTGCAACGGCTAGAAGAAGGCAAAGTCGTCGTGGTCGCCGGTTTCCAAGGCGTCACCGAACTCGGCGAAATCACAACGCTGGGTCGAGGCGGTTCGGACCTTACGGCCATCGCCGTGGCCGCATCCATCAAAGCAGACCTCTGCCAGATTTTCACCGACGTCGACGGCGTGTATACCGCCGACCCTCGGATCGTCCTGAATGCCAAAAAAATGCATGAAATCTCCTACGAGGAAATGCTGGAACTCGCCTCGAGCGGCTCCAAGGTCATGCAATCTCGTTCCGTCGAATTTGCCCAAAAATATAACGTTCCTTTCGAAGTAAGATCCTCCTTTAACGACCAACCCGGTACCATTGTGAAAGCCATCGACAAAACCCTCGAAGACGCCGCGATCGCCGGCGTCGCCCTCGACCGCCTCCAGACCCGTGTGACGGTGAACGACCTGCCTGACGACCCTCAGGCAATCGCCGCTCTCTTCGACGACCTCGGCGAGGCCGGTCTGAGCGTCGACATGATTATCAAAAACCTCGGTCATGGCGGAAAATCGAACCTCACCTTTTCGGTCACGACCGATCAATATAGCCGCGTCGAAAAAGTCGTAGGCGATACGCTCAAGAAACTCGGCTCCGGTTCAGTGCGCTCCGCCGGTGAAATCTCCAAACTTTCCATCGTCGGCGTCGGAATGATCTCCCACCCTGGCGTAGCGGGGACGCTCTTCAAGGCCTTGGCTTCGGTAGGGATTAACAGTGAATTGATCACGACTTCGGAGATCAAAATCTCGATCGCCCTCGACCCCGCCAAAGCGGATGCAGCGGTGCGGGCGGTACATACAGCCTTCGGTCTCGATAAAGCCTAGGAACGGCACTCGCCTCTTGCCCGTCAGGCCTTCCCCAATCACAGTGAGGGGAATGCGACGGTTCACCTTGGCCACCCTCCTAGCCTGCGCCGGACTTTTCGTCCTCCGTGCCCATGCTCAGGATTTGCCGCCATCGCTCATCGCACGTAATGCCGATCTTTCCGGTGGTGAACAACCTGAACGACGGACTACGCTTGAATTAGCCGAAGAGGCCCTTGCCGCGGGATTATCTTCGACCGCCTCGATGCTCTTCTCCCAAGGCCTTTCGGATGCACACCTCAACGACGCAGACCGGGAAAGAGCTGGACTTGGACTCGCCGCCGCATGCATCGAAAGGACCCGTATCGGCGAAGCTAAGGCTGCACTCAAGTTCCTGCCAGCATCAAGCCGCAAGGCTCTACGCGAAGCCTTGGTGGCACTTCTTGATAATGACCTCGCCGCCGCCAAACCGCTCGTCGCCGAGATCAATCTCGCAGAAATCCCTCCACAGGAACTCGCTTGGGTCTATGCGCTCAGATGGATGCTCGCCGCTGCCGAAGGCGATAATTTCGGGATTAACGTAAACCTTGAGGCCGTCAGCAAAACCTCGGTCTCCGAAGAACAGCGTCAACGTATCGAAATCTTAGGTTACCGGGCTTCCATCATCGCGGGTCATGTGGAAGAGCGGACGGTTTCCGCGCTCAAAGATCTTTCCGCCGCCGCCAAGAACACTCCGCTGGCTTTCGCCTACTCTCGTAATCTTGCCTTAGCCTTAGCGCATCTCAAACGCCCGACCGAAGCGGCCCGCGCCCTTGCCGAAAGCGGGCCGCTTCCCGCCAATCGCCAAGCCGAAGCGGATCTTTTGGCTGGTCTTATTCTTGGCCCCAATACCTCGGCCGGACGCGAACGCCTTAAGGATGCCGCCAAGAATCAGTCAAATCCCTCGGTTCGCATCACCGCGCTTCATGCCCTGGTCTTCGCCGCCGAAGATGAATTAGCAAAGAATAACCCCACCGAAGCCAAAGCCATCAGCAATGAAGTCTATGACTTCCTGATGCGACATAACGACGGACAGCTTGCCTTCCTTTGCCCGCGCGACCCCAAGATCCTTGACGCAATCCACTTAGCTCGAGCTCAATTGATGCTCGTGGCGGGAAATCGCGAGAAAGCCCGCCAAGCTGCCGAAGACTTGCTGCACGACGTACCCGCAAGCCCGCTCGCCCGAGAAGCGACGCGCACCTTAGCTTTAGCGGCCTGGGGCGATGGCTCTTTCCGATTGGCCGCGAACCACATCACCACGCTCTCCGAAGGTACCATCGATACCCGACGCGACAAACTTCGCACCGTGGCGGCTGACTGCCTTTTCTTGGCCAAAGATTATGTGCTGGCCGAAAAAGCCTACGCCACGATCCAAACCGAGACCACTCTACCCGACTTAGCCTTTACGGCCTTTCACCAAAGGGTGCACTGCCTCCTCCTTCAAGGTGATGAACCGGCCCTATGGAATCGCACCGCCGAGGTGATCGAAGACGCTTCCCGCAAAAACCGCTTGATTCCACGCGAACGTCTTTGGATGGCCGTATGGAATCTCATCGATGACGCGCGCAAAGCCAATCAACCTACGGAAGCGGAGAGGCTACTGAAACGCCTCACGCCTATCATTAATGACACCAAGATTGATTTCACGCTACGCTTCGACTGGTTGAAAGCTTTGATTGCGCTGAGCAACCATCACCCTGATCAAGCCGCAAAAATCGCCGATAGCATCGCAACTCGCTTGGAGAAACTACCCGCTGAAGCCACGGACGAACTTCGCAACGCCGTCCCGGAACTGAAAGGCCATGTCGCCTTGCTGAAATCCCGCTCCGCCCTTGATACAGGTTCGATCAAAGGCATGGAAGAACTGGTCACATTGCGGAAGAAATATGGTAAGGTCGCCGCCTCTGCCGCCTCCTACCTGGTGGAAGGACGACATCTTGCCGCCGCCGGAAGAAATGCCGAAGCTCAAGCACGCTTCGAAGCCTTAGCGAAAGAATTCCAAGGCGACTCCGCCCTATCGGAGTTCGCTCAACTCGGGCTCTATGAAGCCGCCGAACAAGCCGCCCTCCAGGCCCCCACCGAAGGCGAAGCCAAACTCAAGGATGCGGTCGAACTCTTGGAGCGCTTCACAGATAATTATCCGTTAAGCCCGCTCATGTTCCGCGTGGCGATGCGTCGTGCGGAGATTCTCCGCTCCCTGGGCGATTTCGACAAGGCACTCTTAGTGCTCGAAGGCCTTATCCGCAGCAAACCTTCCGACCCCTCGCGCCCTCAGGCCGAGATGGCCCGCGCCGATTCGCTTTTCGGTTTAGCCGAACTTCGGCGGGATCGTAATGGTCTGATTGATCGCCAACGTATCGCCCGCGCCGCTGCCGCCTATGAACGCATCGCCGAGGCATGGTCCAAAGATTCCGACGAAATCCGCCTTGAAGCGTGGTACAAATGGTCGCTGGCCTTGATCGAACGCGCCAAAACCGAAACGAACAGCGAAGCTACCGTAACCCGACGTGAAGCGCGGACGACCTTAGTCCGTCCCCTCAACCTCTTACGCACCCCGATGGCTGGCTCCGGCTCGCTTAATCCCACCCAACGTTTTAATTCCGCCAGCAGGCTGTGGCTCGCTCGCTCCATCCTGCTCCTAGGGGAAATCAGTGAACAGGATAATGACCGCGATGAGGCCTTGGCCGCATACCGGATCATCCCTGAATTAAACCGCAATCTCGCACCGGGCGAAGCACGCCTACCAGGCCAAGCCACCGCCGAAAGCAAACTTGCGACCTTGCGCACCTCCGCTTCAAATAATCCATCGAACAAACCCCAATGAACCGCGCCTTCTCTTTCCCTTTTGATGCCGGTCCGTTCGTCTGGCTCCTACTCATCCTCGCCTTTCTCGCCCTCGTCTTCGTGGTCGAACGTGCCATGTTCCTTCATCGCGGCTTGGTTCTTTCTTCCGACTTCATCGAAGGCGTGCGCAATAACCTGCGTGCCGGCCGTCCCTTAGAAGCACTCGCCGCCTGCGAAGAATCCCCCGGTCCAGTTCCGCGCGTCGTCAAAGCCGCCTTGCTCCGGGCATCTAATGGCGATGTCGCGATGCGCGATGCGGCCACCGAAGCCGCCCTGCTCGAATTACCGGTCTTAGAGCGTCGACTCGGCACCATCTCGGCAATCGGGCGCATGGCCCCTCTCCTGGGCTTAGCCGGGGCCATCTTCTCAGGCTTCCACCTCGCCACCGCGCTGCGCGACGGCAGCGTCTACGCTTCCGCCGACTTTTTGCTCCTCGACGTCCAAGCCGCGCTGGCGACCGCCGGTTTCTCTTTGGTCATCGCGGCCGCATGTTCCCTTGCCCACCACTTTCTTGTCGGCCGCGTCCGCTCAATCGTAATGGAAATGGAAATCGCCGCCCATGCGATTATCACCTTCGTCCGGCACGAACTTCCCGCCGATAAATCCAAGACCGTCTGATTGTGCGCACCCCTCTTGGAGTTCTCGAGAAAGTCCGTCCTACCGAAAAAGGGATCGACTTCATTCCTTTGGCCCTCGCCTTGGTCTGCGCCGGCCTAGTCTCGGCCTTGGCTTCTGACTTCGTATACTCGCCCGGAATGTATGTAGGGTTTGATCAACGCCAAGTGTCCGTTTCTCGCAACCTCAAGACCCCCAAGTCGACCATCGGCGACATGGCCCGCACATCCCTGACCGTGACCTTGGTCTCAGCCCGCGGCACCGGAGTTTTTGTTGTCGCGGGTCGTGTCGTTGATCGTGCCGGACTGGGCACTGAATTACGCCGCGTCGCGGCCGCAGGCGGCGCATCCAGGCCAGTCTTAATCAAGGCGGACGCCTCCTTAACAATGCAAACCTTTCTCGAAGTCTGCGAACTGGCCCGCACCGCTGGTTTCCCCGGAGTGATGATTGCGGCCGACGAGCGTTGATTCACGATTGCAAGTGGGATTAGAGGTAATTCATTCTGCCCACGCGTGCCCGACCCTATGCTTAATCCCACCCCCAAACCGGACGTCCCGTGCCATATCGGCATCATCATGGACGGCAACGGACGCTGGGCGGCCGCGCGTAATCTCCCCCGACTTGAAGGCCATCGACGTGGGGCCGAACGGCTAATCGAAGTCGTCGACGCCTGCATCGATCTGGGCGTCAGCACCCTCACCGTCTTCGCCTTCTCCGCCGAAAACTGGAAACGTCCCCCCGAAGAAATCAGCGGGCTCTTTAAGCTCGGTGAATGGATTTTACGCGCTCACCTCGCCCGATTGGAACGGCGGAAAGTCCGCCTCCGGGTCATCGGCGACCTTTCGGGAATGCCTGACTTCATCCGTCTTCCGCTCACGGACGTCATCGAATCAAGCAAGAACAACACCGCCTTCACGCTCGTCGTCGCTCTCAATTACGGCGCTCGCCAAGAAATCGTCCGCGCCGCCCAAGCCATTGCCGAAGATACGGCCTCCGGAAAAATCGATCCTACCAAAGTCGACTGGTCCACGGTTGAAAGCCGCCTTTCGACCGCCGGCATGCCCGACCCCGATCTGATTATCCGAACGTCGGGCGAATTTCGCCTGAGCAACTTCTTACTCCTGCAATCCGCCTACGCTGAGATCGTCTTTTCCACCGTCTTCTGGCCGGACTTTACGAAAGAACAATTACAGCTGGCCCTGGCTGAATTTGGCAAACGGGAACGTCGTTTCGGCATGACCCGCGAACAAGTTCAGGCCACCCCCACCGCATGATCTACCGCACCTTAAGCACCGTAGGCCTCTGGGTCGTCGTGGGCGTCGTCATTTGGGTCGGCGGACTATTCTCCGTCGCCGAACAAGCCGCGTTCGCGCTGCTGGCGCTTCTGGTCTCCGTCGCGCAATATGAATTCTACCAATTGGCCGAAAAGATCCCAGGCGTCACCCAACCTAGGTTAAACGGCATCCTTGCCGGTCTCCTTCTGCTATTTTGCTTATTCTTTTTCGCTAATGCGCGGGCCCAGGCGAACTACTTCCTGACCGCGGCATCCCTGGCCATCGGCCTCCACCTGATTCTTCTTCTCCGCCGACCCGGCGAAGTCCCGCTGTTACTTCGTCGGATGCCGACATTATACGGCTTCCTCTATATTCCGTTCATGCTTTCGGCGCTGGTAGCCATCGCCCGCATGGAAGACGGCCAATTGTTGAATCGTAAACCTGTCGGGCTTTACTACGTGGTCTGGGTCATCATCGCGACGAAGTTCACGGATGTCGGCGGGCTTCTCATTGGCGTGCCCTTCGGAAAACACAAAGTCGCGCCGAGTATCAGTCCGGCCAAAAGCTGGGAAGGATGCCTCGGCGGCCTGGCGTGCTCCGCCCTGGCCTCGGCGCTTTTCGCTTGGCTGTGCAGCGGCCCGCTTGGGCTTGAATTCATGACCCCAGGGAAAGCCGCCATTATGGCGCTGCCGCTGGCCATCCTGAGCATCCCTTCGGACTTAGTAGAATCCGTCTTTAAGCGCCTCGCGGGCGTCAAAGATTCCGGTGCCACCATCCCAGGCATCGGCGGTGCGCTCGATCTGATTGATAGCCTTATCCTGACCGCACCGGCGGCCCTGATTTTACTTTCATACTGCCTGACTTGGGCCAAACAAGCGGGATGAACGGCGTCCCGCCACTCCATATCATCACCGGCGCCACCGCGGTCGGAAAGACGGATACTGCGCTGGATTGGGCGGAGAAGCATGATGCCGAGATTCTCTCCTGCGACTCGGTCTGCGTCTATCGGCACATGGATATCGGGTCGGCCAAGCCTAACGCGCAACAACAAGCCCGCATCCGCCACCACGGCATCGACCTCGTCGAACCGACCGAGCGTTATTCGGTCCTGCAATTCATCACGATGGCCCGCAGCGCCATCGCCTCGGCGCAATCCCGAGGTAAAAAAATTCTTATTACTGGCGGCAGCGGTTTTTATCTGGCCGCCTTTTTCGGCCCCGTGACCGATGACGTGTCGATCAGCGACGAGATCATCGCCGAGGTCCGCGAATTGATGCGGCAAGGCCTACCGGCCTTGCTGGCCCGTCTGAGTAACCTCGAAAGCGGCCCGCTTCCCACTTGGCTCGATACCCAAAATCCCATCCGCGTCGCGAAAGCCTTGGAACGCCGTCTGGCCACCGCTCGGGATCTCAATTCGCTCAGAGACGAGTTCCTTTCCCGACGCGGCCCATTCGCCGATCACACGATTACCTTTGACCTCCTCGAACGCCCGGACTCGGAGCTTCGCCTAAGAATCGGCCAGCGCACCCTGGCAATGCTACGCGAGGGCTTGATCGAAGAGGCGAGCTACCTTCTG
>CAILOT010000138.1:0-7314 GCA_903835965.1 uncultured Opitutia bacterium | reverse complement strand
GTCATGCCCAGCACCTGGTTCCGCTCGTGAAGACAATCCGTGCGGCTGCAGGCCTCTCCGTCGCGTGAGGGTGCTTATCGCCAACGGTTGGCTCGGCGGGCGAAGCGGAAGCGAAGTCCATACCAAGGACCTGGCATTGGCGCTTCAACACCGCGGGCATCAATGTGCGGTCTACGTCGGCTACCTCCGGGAGGACGATGACGTAAGATCCCTCCGCTCCGCTGGGGTCATCGTCACGGATGATCTTAAGGAAATGCATTGGGTCCCGGAAGTGATCCACGGACATCATGTGCGTGAAACTGTCCAAGCCTGTCAGGCATTTCCACGGACGCCTGCCATCCAGGTATGCCATGATGCCACCCACGAACGTGACCGCGCCGCGAAACGGTCTTGCGTTCAACAGTGGGGGGCGGTCGATGGTTTCTGCCAAGAACGGTTCGTGCGTGAAACCAGCCTAGATCCGGCCGAGATACCCGTGATCTTCAATCCGGTTGATCTAGACTTCATCCCCGCACGACCAGTGCCACCCCCCTCACGTCCACGTCGGGCCGCCTTATTTTTCAGTTCAATTCATACTCCGCAGCTGGCCGAACCCATCGTCAACGCCTGCGCCCGCTTCGGCATAAGTCTTGATATCATCGGCCCAGGTACGCCGGGCTTCGTGACCAATCCTGGTGCGAAGTTGCCTGATTACGATCTGGTATTCGGCAAAGCCCGGTGCGCGATCGAAGCCATGGCCAGCGGAGCCCATGTCATCCTCTGCGCTCCGGAGGGCATCGGACCACGCATCACGCTGGATAACTTCCAGGTATTGCGGCATCGAAATTTCGGGCGGAGCCTCCTCGACACGCCCCTCAGCCAAGCAGAAATCGAAGTGCGAATCGGCGAGCTTGAATCATCTAATACGGTAGCCTTGACCAAACTTATCCGTCAGCAAAATAGCACAGAAGCCCTAGCCTTATTAATCGAAGAAATTCACCTGAAGCTCGCCAAGATAGCCGTGAGGCGTAATTCGCTGACCTTATGGCCTTACTATGCTTTCCTGAGGCTTAGTTCATATTTAGCCGCCAAAACCGAGAGGGCCAAGGCAAGACAAAGGCGCCGACAAAGTGACGCGGTTGAGTGAGATTACTTCGCCACCGGCGCCTTACCCTGGGGGCTGGCGGTCAGGAATTCCGCGCGACTAATGAAGCCATCGCCGTCGGCATCGCGACGCGCGAACCACTCAGAGGCGTCAGCGGCGGAACGACTGACCGAAAATTCGGCACGCGAGAGCTTACCGTCTTCGTCGGTATCGAGTTTCTTGAAGAGCGGTGAGCGCTCGGCGGAGACATCAGCCTTCGCCTTACCCTTCCCCTTCTTCGCAGGCTTGTCGTCGCCAGGAATGGCTGGGAGGGGCAAGTAGTCGAAGTCGATGATCATCTTCTTGGCCATCTCGAGGCGTAGCGCGCGTTCCGCTTCGGCGACCTCGGCTTTACCACTGAGGTTATTCAGCTCAGCGGGATCATTCTCCAAGTCATAAAATTCGTAGACTGGACGAGGCGTCGAGAAATACGTCGCACTCATCCCCTTGGCCATGGCACCTTCGGCATTTAGGCTTTGCATAGATTTCCAAGCTGAGCCGCCGGCGCTGTCGACAGGCGAATAGGGTATCCATGGGGTACAGTTGTAGATCGCCTTATACCGGTCACTCCGGACCGCACGGGAGAGGTCGTAGCCACCGCTATTCATAGCGACTTGTACGGGAGCACTGCCGTGGGGGCCACGCTCCGTAAAAACGTAGTCCCGCGTCTTGGGAGCCGTGCCTTTGAGAATCGGCAAAAAACTGACGCCGGTCATGCCTTTGGCCGACTTGAGACCAGCGGCATCCAGCACCGTCGGCCCAACGTCTTCCCCACTGAGTAAAGACGAGGAATCGCCACCGGGTGCGACGACGCCAGGCCAGCGCACCACGCAGGGCACGTTGCAGCCAGGGTCATAAAGCGAGCCCTTACCATGCGGTAATGCCTGACCATTATCGCCGGCGAAAATCACGAGGGTGTCCTTGGCCAAGCCAAGTTTATCCAGCACCGCTAACACCTTGCCTGTCGTCTCGTCGACGCGATTCACCTCACCGCAATAGTCGGCATATTGCTCCCGTACGCCCGGCAGATCAGGCACATGGGCTGGCAATTTGAGAGTGGCTGGATCCGGACGATAGGACGCGGGCGCGGTCCAAGGGTGGTGAGGGTCGCTGAAATTCACCCAGAGACAGAAAGGCTTATCCTTCGGACGCCCTTCGAGAAAAGCTGTGGCCTGCTCCACCGCGACTGGATCAGGGCCCGTCTGTACCACGTCGAAACGATCCTTGAAGGTCTTGAAGCCGCCCGCTTCGAGGAATTTCCCGAGTTCATCGTCACCCTTCGCCGAGCCATCAAGGTGATAGATCCGGCCGACGACGCCGACGTAATAGCCCGCCTCCTTCTTCAGAACTTCAGGGAACGTGATCACGTCGCGCGGCAACGGCGAAGAGAAGCGCGTGATGCGGGCGGCCACAGGCGAGCGACCGCTCAGATAAGATGCCCGTGAGGGTACGCATTGCGGGGCGGCGGTAAAGAAGCGGCGAAATTTAATCCCTTCCGCCGCCAACTTATCGATACAGGGCGTGCGCACGTTACCGTCGCCGTAGCAGCTCAAGTAAGGGTAGCTATGGTCATCGGACAGGATGAAGAGGACATTCGGCCGCTCGCTCGCACGGGCGAGGGCGCCTAAAATCATGACAAGGAATAAGGGCCAGGGGTAAGCTTTCATACCTAAGGCTTAGTCTTTAATCTCAAATCATCAACATTCTTAGAAATCCGGACGGGCTGACCGATTTCTGATTATTTTGTAAAAAACTTACCTCCCCGGCGGCTAGGGATTGCAGTCTGGCGATAATTGCACGGACTACTGCCACCCCCATGAGAGAGACCACCTCCAACCCTGATGCCATCCATTCGGATGCCTTTTTGGCGCGCCTGATGCGCGACCAACTCAAACTCTCTATCGCGTGCGCGCTGTGCTTCATCGTGGCGCTCGTCGCGCTACCGTTGCTGAATTACTTTCAGCCGGCGTTCATGGCGCAGCGGGTGTTTGGCTTCACGCTCTCGTGGTTGATCCTCGGCGTGCTCTTCTTCCCGTTCGTATGGATTATTTCCTTCATCTTCATTAAGCGCTCCATCGCTCTTGAAGTCGCCGAAGCCCAAGCCGCCACCAAGGATGGCGCCAAACGCTGAACATGAGCCTACCGCTTGCTTCCCTCTTTCTTGCCGAACTCGGCAAGGTCGATCCGTGGATCGCCATCTGCTCGCTCGCGACGGTCTTCGTGACGGTCGGGATGGGTTTCTGGTCCGCTGGAAAATCTAAAAATGCCGGAGACTTCTTCGTCGCAGGTCGTTCGGTCTCCGTCGGCTGGAACGCTTCGGCGATTTCGGGCGAATACCTTTCCGCCGCTTCTTTCATGGGCGTCGCCGGCATGGTGATGGCGACGGGCTACGATGCCCTCTGGTATCCGGTATGCTATGCGTGCGGGTATTTGTTCTTATTGCTCTTCATCGCCGGGCCGCTGCGTCGCTTTGGAGCTTACACCATTCCGGACTTCGCCGAAGGTCGTTACGACTCCCCGCTCTTCCGCAAGATCGCCGTCTGCTTCGTGCTCTTCATCGGCTTCTTTTACACGATGCCGCAGATGAAAGGCGCGGGTACGACCTTGGCTTACATCTTCCCTGGCCTGCCTTATTGGGCGGGCGTCGTAGTCGTCGGAGCCGTCATCACGCTCAATGTTTCCTTAGGAGGCATGAAAGGTATCACCCTCGTACAAGCCTTTCAGTATTGGCTTAAAGTCTTCGCCATCACCGTACCCATCTTCGTCTTAGCTTCGATTGTCGGACACTACCAAGATCACGTCAGCGCTAATAAGACCGCTTTTGAGACCGTCGCTTCCACCCCGGCGAACATCGAAAGAAAGGCCCTGCCCGCCAAAGCTCCGAAAGACGAGCAGTGGATTTCTCCTTTCGGCAAGCTAACCACCAAAGCCGTCGATGCGTCCATCGCCGCGGCCCCTACGCCCGAAGCCAAAGCCGCACTCGAAGCAAATAAGAAGCCCTTCTCACTTCTTTACACCTACTCGCTGATCATCGCACTCGTGTGCGGAACCGCCGGCCTCCCGCACATCCTTGTCCGCTTCTACACCAACCCGGACGGCGTCGCGGCTAAACGTACGACGATGTGGGTGATGATCCTCATCGGTGTCTTCTACGTTTTCCCACCGGTGTACGGCGTTATCGGTCGCTCACTCACTCCCGAACTTTATGACGCCGTCGGCGCCAAGGGTACGGATAAGGTCGTACTCGAACTGCCCACGCTGCTCGCGGGCAAAAACCACGCGCTGCTCGGGTCAGTGCTCTCTGGCATCACCTGTGCGGGTGCGTTCGCCGCGTTCATGTCGACGTTCTCAGGCTTACTCGTCTCGATGACCGGTGCGCTCGCGCACGATGTCTACGGACGCATGCTCAAGCCGGACTCGACGCCCGAACAGCGTCTACGCGCCTTTAAATGGGCCGCCGTCATCATCGGTGCCGTTTCCATCCTGCTCGGCATGCAAGTCGAAGCGTTGGAAATTAACTTCATGGTTGGTCAGGCCTTCGCCATCGCCGCTGCCAGCTACTTCCCCTTGCTCTTCATGAGCGTCTGGTGGCGCGGCATGACGATGCCGGGAGCAGCCGCAGGTATGCTTGGCGGCGGTGTCAGCGCCCTGCTGGCGATCACGATGACTTCCATTTCCGATGTCGCCGCCGCGGGGGCGAAGAAAATCACCGACGTCGCTCAGCTTGCCTCCTTCTGGCAAGACCATCCCGTCGCCAAAAGCCTCGCGGACATGTGGGTGGCCCATCCGCTCGCCCGCATCCTTTGCGAACAACCCGCCATCTGGGCCGTCCCCCTCTCCATCACGCTCATGATTGTCGTCTCTAAAGCCACTGCGGCTAAGGTTCCCGGCGACATCCGTATGAAGATGCTCGTCTTGCATGCCCCTGAAGCCTTGGGACTCAAGCAAGAGTACATCAAGGAACACGAAGGCCTCAGCCACTGAGCTGATCGTTGCGTTAATTTCGCCGCTGCAATCACTTGAAACTTGGAAGTCTGCCGTGAGGCGTCTTTGTTGGGGTCGTGCAAACGGATCCTAACGAAGACGACCTCAAGGGCTACCGAGTCGTACAGGCGCTTTCGCTTTTCATCGCCGGGGGAGCCCTTTACGCCGCCATCCTCATGACCCGAAAAGGCGGGCCCGTTTACCTTGGACTGGAAATAGACCCTTTTGAGCGAGACGCCATGGTGGGTGCCTTCGTCGGAATACCTACGTCTATTTGCGGGGCTGCGGTCGCGTATTTAGCCGCCTACGAACGCCGCTGGGGAATCGTGCGAGGCCTCGCGACCTTCATTTTCATCGGCAACCTCCTCATCCCTTTGACGTGGGGCTTCCTTTGGCTTATTAAATCCGGCCTCTTCTCACGCTAAGATGTCCCAGCCCATCGTCATCGTCACTCGCGGCAGCCCGCTGGCGCTCCAGCAAGCCCATGATGCGGCGGCACGGATTGCGCAAGCGTTGCAACGCCCGACGGAAATACGAATCCTGACGACAACCGGAGATCGGCAAGCCAATTGGTCACTGGAGAAACAGGGCGGCAAGGGACTCTTCACCGCCGAACTTGAGCAGGCCTTACTAAGAGGAGAAGCCGACGTGGCCGTCCACAGTTCCAAAGACCTCCCGACCGAGATGCCTGCCGGATTGGCAATCGCAACCTGCCTTACCCGTCAGGACGCCCGCGACGTACTCGTCCGCCGCACGGAAATCGTAGAGCCTAAATTAATCGCCACCGGAAGTCCGCGTCGCCGCGCCCAGGGAGCCCTGAAATTTCCCCAAGCCCAGTGGACGGAATTGCGCGGCAACGTGGACACGCGCCTTAAGAAATTGGTCAACGGCGATGCGGAAGCTTCCTACCTTGCGGCATCCGGCCTGAATCGTCTCGGAATTAAAAACTGGGAGGGTCTCACTTTTGAACCCGTCCCCATCGCCCAGATGGTACCCGCCGCCGGTCAAGGAGCCGTCGCGATTCAGACACGCTCCGCCGATACTTTGCACTTCGCCGTCGCCGGCTGCGCCCTGACGACCTTTTCCGTCTTTGTCGAAAGACTCTTCTTGGCGAAACTCGGCGAAGGCTGCCACACCGCCTTCGCTTGTCACCACTCCGCCGGCCGAATCCATCTCTTCCGGAGCGACTTTGGTCGCCATGAGATTGAGTTCCCCGCGACCGACCTGACCGCCGCTTCTCAACTCGCTGACCGCATCCTGCAACAAATCCTGCCCCGTCAATCATGAGCAAACTTCCCTTACGCGATCGACTCATCGTTCTCACCCGCCCGGAAGGACGCGGCGGCGATTGGAAGGAATTACTCGTCGACGCCGGAGCCGCGGTCTCCGAACTACCCTTGATCGAAATCAGCTTTGAGCCGGACGACACCGTACTGAGCGAGGTCCTCGATGCCATGGGCGAATACGATTGGATCATCTTCACGAGCCCCAACGGTGTCCGCGGTTTTTTTGATCGTTTCTTCGAACGTTTTTCCGACATTCGTTCCGTGGGAGGAGTGCGATTCGCCTGCGTCGGCCCTTCGACCGAGAAAGCCTTGCGCGGCTATCATTTAGACTCGGATCTGACGGCCGCCAAACCGGACGCGCTCTCTCTTGGACAAGAACTCATGACTAAGTTCGACGTCGAGAATCAGAAAATCCTGCTCGTCACCGGAAACCTTAACTCTCCCGAACTCTCGCGGCTTCTGATGGAGGGCGCCCTGGCCATCGTCGACGTGATCAAAGTCTATGCGACCGAAGAAAAATCCGTCGCGGAAACACCCGAAGCGGCCGAATTCCGTCGCCATGGCGCCGATGCGATCGTCTTCGCCAGTCCTTCGGCCGTGGAATCATTCCTACACCAGGCTGCTTCGTTGCGCCCTGATGTTGGTGCGCGACAACCCAAAGCTATCGCCGTCGGGCCGACGACCGCCGACGCCCTTCGTAAGGCTGGCGTGCCTTTAGCCGGCACGGCTGTAGCTCCCACCGCCAAAGCCATCCGCGATGCCGTGATCGCAGCCCTGACATGATTGGAAAAATTATTGTTAAAGTCTGCGGAATCACGCGGCAAGCCGACGCCGTCGTCGCCCTTGAATTCGGAGCCGACTATTTAGGCATCAATTGCTGGGATGGCTCACCCCGCTTTGTCCCGGCCAACCGCAGGGCAG
>CAILOT010000137.1:0-9382 GCA_903835965.1 uncultured Opitutia bacterium | reverse complement strand
GTTCCGACCGTATTGGTAGACGATACGGCGAAAATCAGCCTGGTCGGAAAGCTTGGCCGTGCCCTTGATTTGCTGCAGCCCCCGCAATTCCTTGGAGCCATCCGGTGTCAAAATCGTGATCGAAACCTCGATGGCCTTGAGCGAGTATGGCAGGTAGCCCAACGGCGAGGCGGATTTCGGATTGAACGGACCGGTGCTATCGTCCGGATACATCCGGTCGGAATAAATCCGCATCCGACTGGAGAAATAATCGTAAGGATGCGGTGCCGTGGAGCTATTGCCATTGCTTCCTGCAGGTGAAGGCGTGCTAAAACGTAAGGGTGCCAATGCCGTATTCGTCGCCGTCGTGCCCAGCGAAAATGCAGCGTTATAGCCTCCGTCGGTCGCTGGCGCGGCGGAAAATCGGGCGGTATCTCCAATCGCAACCACCGGACGCAACGAGGTCGGCAAGCGACGACAAGGATCATAAATCGCCCCAGGATCCGGCGTCTTTCCTAAGCCGAGCGCCGGCAGCGAAGACGAACACCACAGGACTAGGTTCATCGCCACGACGTTAGCACCGATAAAATTCTGGTCATCCAAAGTCCAATCGGCTATACCACCGCTGCTCATCAAGGTCTTGGTATGATAACCGCTGGACCCCGTGGAGGGAGCGTACTCTGGGATCGAATGGCTCGCGTTCCAATAGTTCCAAGGTGAGACGGTCGCACCGGCGGCACCATTCAGAATCGTCGAAGTAGCGTCTGCGAAAGTCTTTTCGGGATCGATGATCGTACGATAAACCCCGTAAACCTGCTGGATCGGTTCACCTGGCATATCAAACGGCGAGCGTTGTCCGATCCGATAAGCCACCGCACAGACATCACCCTTCAGGGTCGTAGGCGGCGTGGTCGCCACGGGCGAACGGCGCGGACGGTCAGTCGGGGATGAAAACAACATGACGATCGGATGATCGATGCCCGCAAGATTGCCGACGACAGCCGGGAAGCCACTCGCGCCTGGCGTGACGATCTCCATCCAGCAACGGCCATCTGCCCGGATTACGGCGGTCTGAAAATCGTTCTCCATCGCATCCAATACGCCACGAGCCTCGGATTGGGTCGCCAAATCCGCGACCGACCGATCGTACGCCCGGAAAGAATCGGAGGCGATTTGGACGACCGCGAGGATGATCATGATCATGATCACCGTGGCGACCATGACTTCGACCAGAGTGAAGCCGGCACGCTGCGCCTTAAGGGTGTGGTTTTTCATCGGCTAATGACGATATTTTGCACCAAGATAGGATTCTCTTCGCGCACCTTGAAAACGGTGGAGTCCGAAAAGTCGTGCGGGAAGAATTCCGCAACGATCGGAAGGTAAGCCAACGCATACTGCTTCGGGTCGGAGGGAAGCGCGGTCCCAACCGTCCATTGCGTGCTGCTGGGCTCACCTGCGTTTACGCCCGAAGTCATGAGCGCATAACGCTGGCCGATCAGTAAGCGTGACAGTGTGAGTCGTACGCGCATGGGAGTGCCCACGACGTTACGCGTAGTCAGCATGTCCGGGGTGAAATTATCGAATGCCGCAATTGCGACTTCCATGACCGAGGGGTTGGCGTTGAGGTTATAATTTAACTCCGAACTGCTCTTGTAAGATGCGTCCTTGACCGAGGCCACCAGCTTGCGGTCATAGACGTAGACCCAGACGGCCGTCGCACTCGTGGCGGCATTGGCCAATAATCGATAGGCCAAATCGAAGTCGGTGGCATCGCTACTGGGATCCAACGCCGGAGTCACCGTTCCAGTCTGATTGATATACTTGGTGTTCTGTGCCGTCGAACCCGTAGGCAAGTAGGCAATCGTGCGCGGCTTATCGAGCGCCCCGATGAGTCGCGTCACGCCAGCCAAGGCGCGGTTAGTCTGCATGATGTCATCCACCTGCTGGAACGTCGACCCGAGGATACCGACCAAGGAAAGGATCGCGATGCCGACGACTCCGATCGCCAGCGTGACCTCGATCAGGGAAAAACCTGGGCGACGGGAAGTCCGGAGAGAATGAGTTGGGTTTGTTTTCATCACTTGGTTAAAGTCTGGGTATTCATCTCATCGGCATCATTCGTCATGGAAACGTCTCCGTTGGGACGCAAGGCGATGGCCGCGAACTGGGAATTGGACGCCAAATCGAGGACCGCCGTACCCGAGGCATCATTGCGCATGATCCCATTGGCCAAGACGAGCATGACCCGCCCGAGGTGATTCGACGCACCACTGGGCTGCAGCTCGACATAGTACCACTTCTTGGCAGTGCCATCGGACGACATCGTACCTAGGTTGGTAGGCTGATTGTAATAAGCGAACATGACCCAAGGAGGTGAAGTAGTGTGATCGAGCACATTGCCCGCATTATCCGCGATATCCCCGATGATACTGCGGCGGGTATTGGCGGCGGCAGGCGCACCGCTCGGATCATTGATCGTGGTCGTGTTATCTTCCTTGGGCGGAATGAAGTAGACTCCATTCGGCAATAGTGAGGGAGACTCTGGGGCGAACCAGGTATACTTGGGATGATTGGTGGCGGCCAAAGTGGCCGGATCGGTACCTCCGGCATCGACGCTATTGACGCCGCCCACGGCGATGACGAACTGGCGGAGGTGATTCGCCGGATCGGTCGGGTCGTTCAAAATCAGGAGCCGATACCGCGCATTATAGGCGATGCCATTACCCAGCGTACCGCGATTCATCAAGGCCAAGGCACGCACGGAGCGGAGCGACGAGGCCAAGATTCTTTGGGACGCCGGCAAGCCTCCACCATTCCCCGGCGAAAGGCTCAGGAAAAGCCCGGAAATAAGCATGATGATCGTGATCACCACCAATAGCTCCATCAACGTGAAGCCACGGCGAACCCGACTTGCGATCTTTCCCGGTGTCATTGGATCGCGATCACGTCGGCTACGTCGCCCTTCTCCAGACCTTCGAGCGAGCCGATATCTAAATCGGTCGTAAAAATAATGATACGAGCAGGTATGCCCGTGCCGCCGCTGGCGATCGAGCTAAGATCGGGAGGCGTCTTCGTGGCATCCAGACCCGGGACGGCCTTAATCGTCCCGGTGCTGTCGGTGTCGAAAATCGTCCGGATATTATGGTTACCAAAGCGATCCATCAACACCCCGGTGGAGGCCGTATTGGTGGAATAATCTTCAAAGTCGTCCTTGGCAAAAGCACAGAACTCTTCGCCGTTACGATTATAGGCCTTGCGGTCCGAATCCTTCAGGATCGATCCGTCAGGATTCTTGCCGGAAAGCGCCATGATGAAATTTACCCCTGCCGTCCCTGACTCGAGACTGTAAATCGAGTCATTCTTCGTATCATAGGTGCCGGAACCGATGCTGGGATAAAAACCGTAGGTCTGCTTATAGCGCGTGACCCCGTTGGCCCATTGGGAAAAAGCACCCTGAGCGGTAGCTAGACGAGCCTTCTTGCGTACGCCCGATATCGCCGGGAAAAGTAGGCCGATTAACATTCCAATGATAGCCATCGCTATCATCAACTCAACAAGGGTGAAACCAGATCGACGACGAGGGGACATGAGAAAAAAGGGGTCTTATTGGTGGGTTAAAATGATACCCCCATGCCCTCCCCTTTGAACAGTCAAAAACGCCCTCTCTCCTCCTCTATCGGATGAAAATAAAGCAAAGGACGGCCACCGCCGTCGGCACCACCGCCCATAAGGCCAATTTAAGGGGGGAAACCCCCTGGTCGAAGTGTTTAGCCAAGATAGATTGGCCCGCAGGGTTTGGCGCATTGGCGATAACAGTGAAGCCTCCGCCTGCCAAAGCCCCCGCCATGACCGCATGGCGCAAATCTTGAGCCGTCGCGTCCGCCAAAGATAGACCAGGCACCTGTGAGGCCAGAAAGGTAATCGCGGCATTATCATTAAAGGCCGTCAAGAAAGTCGCCGAGAGCATCAAGGTGTTCGCATCCAATCGCGCGATGAGGGGAGAAATCCACCACGATTGCGTGCCGCCTAAGACGACCAGTCCCGCCAAAAAGAAACCTACCAACAAAGGCCCCCGCAATCTGACCGGCGACTGCCACTGCGGCGTCGCCACCGTGAAAGCCAAGAAGACCAATAATCCTGCTACCATCAAGACAGGGTGATGCCCGATCAACATCAACACCGTCCAGACCATCAAGGCGAGGTGCACAAGGATGACCCAAAAAGGAATTTCCGCGCGAGGCTTATCTACCGTCGTATCCTTGGCTCGAAGCGCTAGTTCGGCGAACTCGCTCCGGAAGAAAATGAAGGTCGCCGTGGTAGAAAATAAAATCGTCGCCATTGCCGCCCAACCAAACTGACGGAAGACATCGGACAAACCCCAGCCCCACTTCGCCGCCACCATCACGACCGGAGGTGCAGCGAAATGCGTGAGCGCCCCACCGACGGAAATATTGACGAATAATAAGGCCAAGGTGGCATATTTAAGCCGCTCCGAAGGCCGCAACGCATAAAACTGGGCCGATAATAACATCGCCGCGATCGTCATCGCCGCAGGCTCTGTAATCAGTGACCCAAGCAAAGGGGCGAGGCTTAGGATCACGAACCAGCGAGCTGCGACGGAATCGCCTAAGCCACGCGCGACGCCCCCCAGCAGCCCCTCAGCCAAACGCATCACCGGACGGGCGGACGCCAGCACCATGATGATAAAAACAAACAGGGGTTCTAAAAATTTTGATGGCCCGATATCCGCTAGCGTCGTCCCGGCCAGGTCGTAATTGCCGGTCTCGACATAGCGGCACGCAAAATCCCAACCCTTACCCGGCCAAAAAACCATCAAACTAAAAAGAACTAAGGCCCAAATCCCAAAGACGGCCTCAACTTCTCCTAAGAGATGCAGAAGCGAGGCGCGTAAATCTGCCGACTCCCCTCGCTCGTTCACTGGCACCAAGCCCAACCGAACTTGCGCATCATGTTCGACTTTTCTTCGGTGCGCTAATTTCGCAAAATAAGAAGTCAGAAAAGCATGCAAGACGGCCAATGCGAAAACTGCGCTCGCCGCTAAAAGGGAAAAGTCCGCTCCTGCCGCGTTTCCTAATTCCTGCCAGAGTGTTAGTTCATGAGGCATGACTTAGGTTGCGTCATGCAGCCCCTCACTGCAACCCCTACCGAATAAGCTGAAATTCACCTTAACGCTGGACTGCTAAGTCCGGCCGGGCACCGCCCAAGGATTTGACCAAATCCACCTGGGCTCCGAGGCGATCCAACAGGACGCGTGCAACCGCCACCCTTGATTCGGCCATGACCCGACGCGCGACCAGAAATTCCGTCGGCGAAGCCTGGCCGAGACCTTTACGCTCTTCGGCGATTCGATAGGCCTCGCTCGAGGCAAGCAAACGGCGGCGACCCGCTTCCGCGGCAACATTCGTTTCTCTTACGTCCACCAAGGCGTCACGCACCTCGCGGAATGCATTGAGTACCGCTTTTTCATAAGCAGCGGCGGCCTGATGTTGAATCGCCACGGCGGCTTCGACGCGGGCACCGGTGCGACCAAAATCAAAAATGGGTACGCTCGCGCTCAAGCCGAATTGCGAAGTGCCGTTCCCGGTGGAAAAAAGCGAAGAAAGTTCACGGCTTTCGACGCCCAACGCACCCGTCAAGGAGAAGGTCGGAAAGTATGCCGCCTTAACGTAGCCGATCCGGGCGTTCGCCGCCACCAGCGCTTGCTCTGCGGCGACGACATCCGGGCGTTGGCGCAAGAGCACCGACGGCAAGCCAACGGCAGGCGCGGCTGGCGTGATCAAAGAATTTAATGGACGTACCGTTAAGACGATCCCCGGTTGACCGACCAAGAAACCCAGCAGGTGTTCCGCTTGAGCCCGAGCTCGCCGGGTGTCGGACAAAGCAGCGATTGCCGCCGAGCGGGCCACCTCAGCCTGGGCGCGATCATGGGCGCTGGCCGCCCCGACTTTGATGCGCTCTTCGGTGATCCGATATTCTTCGTCGCGGATATTTTTGATTTCTTCCGCCGCCACGAGTTGGATGTCGCTCGCTCGAACTAAGGCGTAAGTTCGCACCACCGAAGCCGTCAAAGCGAGTTCGACCTGCAAACGCGCTTCGCTGACGCTTAATAATTGAGCCCGGGCCGACTCGGAAGCGCGTCGTAACTTGCCCCAAAAATCCAGCTCGAAAGCCGTGGAAAGCCCGCCGCTATAAGAAGTCCGGTCACGGCCAGCAAAAGAAGTAATCGGCGAATAACCGTTATTGCTCACGGTATTTCGGCTTACACCCGCCCCCGCGTTCACCTGCGGCAACATAGCGCCGACGACTTCACTGAGACCGGCCGAAGCTTCTTCAACCCGGGCCACGGCAATCCGCAGATCCGTATTGGCCTTCAAAGCGTCCGCCACCAAGCCATCCAATTCGGCGTCATGAAAAGCCTTCCACCAATCGGCCATCACGGGCTGCCCCGTCGTTGATTTATTTTCAGGATAGGCCGTGAGCTCTGGCAGCTTCGGTCGTTCGTAATCTGGCCCGACCGCGCAGGCGCAAAGCAACAGCGAACAAATCGAACTGGAAAGAATAAGGTTTCTCATGCGCGTGGCTCCTTCCGGTCACCCGTAAGGACTTTGAAGAAGAGCGGAATAAAAAGCGTAGCCACAAAGGTGTCGAAGAGCATGCCACCGAACACACCCGTACCCATCGAGCGACGCGCACCGGCACCAGCGCCAGCGGCGATCACCAGCGGGACAACCCCAAGCACGAAGGCCATCGAGGTCATGACGAGCGGACGGAATCGGATGCGCGCGGCTTCGACGGCTGCTTCGGCCGCCGATTTGCCTGCATCGCGAGCCTTCACGGCAAATTCAACGATCAAGATGGCATTCTTCGCCGCCAGGCCGATGAGCGTCACCAGACCGATTTGGAAATAGATATCGTTCGCGCTCCCGCGCACGAAAATCGCGACGAGCGCGCCGAGCAGGGCGAACGGCACGGTAAGAATGACACCCACGGGCAGCGACCATTTCTCATATAAGGCCGCCAGAATCAGGAAGACCATCAGCAGCGCCATCGAGAACGCCGGGATAGCCGAGCTGGCCGAACGTTTCTCCTGCAAAGCTTGGGCCGTCCAATCGAGTTCATAACCGGGCGGAAGATTCTCCGCGGCGATTTCCTCGACGATCCGCAAGGCCTCACTCGAACTTACTCCCGGAATGCTGCCGCCGATGACACGGGCGGCCACGAAACCTTGGTAGCGCTCAATCTGGTCAGGACCGTAGCTCTCGCGCACGGTGACAAGCGAGGTCAGCGGCACCATCGAACCGTCACGGGCACGAACATGCACGCGACCGACGTCCTTGAGGGCCATGCGGTCGGAGGGCTCGGACTGCATGAGCACGCGGTAGGTGCGTCCGGCACGGGTGAAGTCGTTGACGTAGACCGAACCAATCGTGGTCTGAAGCGCATCGTAAATTTCCGGCAAGGGTACCCCAAGGGTGGCAGCTCGCACCTGGTCGACGTCCGCGGAGTATTGCGGGACGGTCGTGCGATAGAAGGTGTTGATACCGGTAAGTTTGCTATTCTGACGCAAGGCAGCCAAGAGTCCGTCAAGCACCTTACCGAGTTTGGCAGGATCATCATCATCACGTGCCTGTAGGTAAAATTCGAAGCCACCGGCAGAACCGATGCCGCGGATGGGAGGAGGATTCACGACGAAACAAAAGCCCTTACTAGATTTGGCCACAGCCCCCGTGAGCATGCCGCTGAGTTCTTCGGCGCTATGCTTTCGCTCGTCCCAAGGGATGAGGGGTACGAAAATCGTGCCGGCGTTAGTCTTTTCGCCGCCGCCGATAAGGTCGAACCCACTGATGGCGAAAGCGTGGAATACTTCGCTCTTAGGCGCAGGGGTGGCCATGATTTCCGGGACAATCTCCGCCATGTAAGCACGGGTACGCGAAACGCTCGCGCCGTCGGGCAAGGAAACCACGCCAAGGACATACCCTTGGTCCTCGGAGGGAATAAAGCCGCGCGGAATCAGGCGAATGAGCACGACGTTGGCGGCGAGAATCGCGAGGAAGATCCCGAGGGCTGCCTTGGGGTGACCAAGCAGCCAGCGCACGGTGCGACCATGCCACGCGGCGACAGAATTAAAGCGGGCCTCGAACCAGCGGAGGAAACGATTGCCGTGCGGAGCTTCGGCATCACGCGGACGCAGGATGAGGGCACAAAGAGCGGGCGTAAGCGTCAAAGCAACAAAGCCCGAAATCACGACCGCGACGGCGACCGTGATGGCGAATTGCCGGTAAAGGGCGCCAGCGATACCGCCAAGAAAAGCGACTGGGAGAAAAACTGACACCAGCACAAGTACGATCGCGATAATTGCTCCGCCCACTTCACGCACGGAGGCGATCGCGGCGTCGAAGGGCGACATACCCTTCTCGTGCATGAGACGCTCGACGTTCTCGAGCATCACGATTGCGTCGTCCACGACGATACCAATCGCGATCACCATAGCGAAGAGCGTCAGGGTGTTGATGCCGAAGCCAAAAAGCCAGAGGCCAGCGAAGGTGCCGATGAGCGAAACCGGCACGGCCAGCATCGGAATCAACGTCGCGCGCCAGCTGCCAAGGAAGAGGAAAACGACCAGCACGACTAAGATCCCGGCCTCGAAGAGCGTATGCTCGACTTCACTAATGGAGGCTTTGACGAAGCGCGTTGTATCAAAAGGAATTTCGTAATCCACGCCGGCCGGGAAACGCTTCGAAATCAAGGCCACCTTGGCCTTTACGGCGTCAGCGACATCCAAAGCGTTCGCGCCTGGGGCGAGGAAGACGCGGATGCCGACGGCGGTCTTGCCGTCGAGGGTCGCTTGCTGCTCGTAACTCTGGGCGCCGAGTTCAAGCCGGGCCACGTCACGCAGACGCAACGTGCCCGCCGGGCCACCGGAGCGGATGATGATTTCACCGAATTCCTCCGGCGTCGAAAGACGTCCGGCGGTGATGATCGGAATCGAGAAGGCCTGTCCGTCTGGGGTTGGCTCCTGACCTAGCCGACCAGCCGCATACTGGTTATTGGTCGCACGAATGGCTTGAGTGACGTCGCCCGTCGTCACGCCGAGTCGCGACATCTTGTCAGGCTGCAGCCAGACGCGCATCGAGTAATCGCGGGCGCCGAAGACGCCAGCATCGCCGACGCCGGGGACGCGCTTGATTTCGTCGACGACATTGATGGAGGCGTAGTTGCTCAGGTAAATGGAATCGCGTGTGCCATCCCGGGAGATGACCGACAACGCCATCAGGATGTCATTCGAACGCTTTTTGACGATCACGCCGAGTCGTCGGGCATCGTCTGGCAGACGCGATTCCGCGATCTTTACGCGGTTAGTAAGATTAATGATACAAAGGTC
>CAILOT010000136.1:0-6454 GCA_903835965.1 uncultured Opitutia bacterium | reverse complement strand
TGTTGCAGACGAATTTGACGCCTTCGTCTGCAAGGAGCTGGATGCGTCGAAGTACGACTTCTTTTTTGTCCAACTTCATGTTGGGGATGCCATACATGAGCAGGCCGCCGGGGCGATCGGCGCGTTCAAAGACCGTGACGTTATGTCCAGCATGGTTAAGCTGCGCGGCGGCGGAAAGGCCAGCCGGACCCGAACCAATCACGGCGACTTTCTTACCGGAACGTTTGGTGGGCGGCTTGGGGATGACCCAGCCGTTTTCCCAACCCTTATCGATGATCGAGACCTCGATGTTCTTGATCGTCACGGCGGGCTTGTTCATGCCGAGCACGCAGGAGCCTTCGCAGGGGGCAGGGCAGACGCGGCCAGTGAATTCGGGGAAGTTGTTCGTCTTGTGCAGGCGTTCCAGTGCTTCGCGCCAAAGACCGCGGTAGACTAAATCATTCCACTCGGGGATGAGGTTGTTGATCGGGCAGCCGCTGGCCATGCCGCTGATGAGCTTACCCGTATGGCAGAAAGGGACGCCGCAATCCATGCAACGGGCGCCTTGCTTCTGGAGTTTTTCATCCGAGTGGTGGTGGTGAATTTCCTTCCAATCTCCGATGCGGGTGAGGGCATCGCGATCGGCGGGTAGTTCGCGCTGATATTCAAAGAATCCGGTTGGTTTTCCCATGGTTCAATAAGTTTGGTAGAGGGTGTCCGTGAGGTTGATCAACCGCCACCGACGCGGGCGGCGTCGCGGGCATTGATTTCGAAGGCTTCGTTCAGGGCGGCATCACCGCTGAGGCCTTTGGCTTCGGCGGCAGCGATCGCTTGGAGGACGCGCTTGTAGTCCTTCGGCATGACTTTCACAAACTGCTTCAAGCTCGCATCCCAGTTTGCCAGGAGGCGTTTGGCTTTTTCGCTGCCCGTGAAGTTAGCGTGCCGTTGGATGAGGTCGCGGAGTTCGGCGGCATCGGCCGCTTCAGGCTTTTCGAGTCCGACCATCTGCTTGTTACAGCGGGTGGCGAAATCGCCTTTCTCATCTAAGATATAAGCAACCCCACCGCTCATGCCGGCGGCGAAATTACGGCCCGTCGTGCCGAGGACGACGACTTTGCCTCCGGTCATGTATTCGCAACCGTGGTCGCCCACGCCTTCAACGACGGTGCTGACTCCGGAATTACGGACGCAGAAACGTTCGCCGGCGACACCGCGGAAGTAGGCTTCGCCGGAGGTCGCGCCGTAAAGGGCGACATTGCCGAGGAGGATGTTATCTTCGGCCGCGAAGGTGGCTTTGGCATCAGGGTAGACGATGATACGTCCGCCGCTGAGGCCTTTGCCGACGTAGTCATTGGCATCGCCTTCGAGTTCGATGGTCACGCCCGGAGGCACGAAAGCACCGAGGCTCTGTCCGGCGCTCCCTTTGAACTTCAAGTGGATGGTGTCATCAGGCAGGCCCTTCCAGTGCTTCTTGGTGATTTCATTGCCGATGATGGTCCCGACCACGCGGTGCGTGTTCTTAATCTCCATCTCGATGCGGACTTTCTGGCCTTTCTCGATGGCCGGTTGGCATTGGGCCAACAGGACCGAGAGATCCAGTCCCTTGTCGAGGCCGTGGTCTTGGATTTCGGTGCAGAAGCGGCCGACTTCGGGTCCGGCCTTCGGCGAGTAAAGAAGCTTGGAGAGGTCGATGCCCTTGGCCTTCCAGTGATCGACGGCATGACGCGCTTCGAGGATGTCCGTACGGCCGACCATTTCATTCAGCGAACGGAAGCCGAGAGAGGCCATGATTTCGCGCACCTCTTGGGCGATGAAGCGCATGAAGTTGACCGTGTCAGCTGGGTCGCCCGTGAAGTTCTTACGGAGCTCGGGGTCCTGGGTCGCGACGCCAACCGGGCAGGTGTTGAGGTGGCAGACGCGCATCATGATACAGCCCAAAGTCACGAGCGGAGCGGTGGCGAAACCGAATTCTTCAGCTCCCAGCAGGGCGGCGATGACGACGTCACGGCCGGTCTTCAGTTGGCCGTCGGTTTCGACGACAATCCGGGAACGCAAGTTATTCAGGACTAGGGTCTGGTGGGTTTCGGCTAAGCCGAGTTCCCAAGGCAGACCGGCGTGCTTGATTGAAGTCTGCGGGGATGCGCCAGTTCCGCCGTCGAAGCCTGAGATGAGTACGACGTCGGCGTGCGCTTTGGCGACGCCAGCGGCGATGGTGCCGACCCCGACTTCGGAAACGAGCTTAACGCTGACGCGTGCTGCCCGATTCGAGTTTTTCAAATCGTGGATTAACTCGGACAAATCCTCGATGGAGTAGATGTCGTGGTGAGGTGGGGGAGAGATGAGACCGACACCCGTGGTGGAGTGACGAACCTTCGCGATCCAAGGATAGACTTTGCCGCCGGGAAGCTGACCGCCTTCGCCAGGCTTAGCACCCTGGGCCATCTTGATTTGAAGTTCGCGTGCTTGCGTCAGGTAGAGGCTCGTGACGCCAAAACGTCCGGAAGCGACCTGCTTGATGGCGGAATTCTTGGAGTCACCTTGCTCGTTGGTCCAGGTGTAGCGCTCCGGGTCTTCGCCGCCTTCGCCCGTGTTGGATTTGCCGCCGAGACGGTTCATCGCGATGGCCAGGCTTTCGTGGGCTTCCTTGGAGATGGAGCCGTAGCTCATCGCCCCGGTCTTGAAACGCTTGGTGATGGAATCAAGGGATTCGACCTCTTCAATCGGGATGGCCTTTTGAGCTTTGAATTGAAGCAACCCGCGCAACGTGAAGATCTGCTGCATCTGATTATTCACCAGTGTGGAATAGGTCTTAAAGGTTTCGTAGTTGTTGGTGCGAACAGCTTTTTGGAGCGAGTGGATGACCTGCGGGCTGAAGAGGTGGGCTTCGCCTTCGTTGCGCCATTGGTAATCGCCGCCGACTTCGAGGGTCGCTGCATGTTCCATGCTCCGAGGGAAGGCACGTCCGTGGCGTTCCAAGGCTTCTTCGGCGATGGCGTTCAGGTCGGCGCCTTCGATGCGGGTCGCCGTGCCGGTGAAGTATTTATCGACGACTTTCTGTTGCAGGCCGACGCATTCGAAGATCTGGGCTCCGAGGTAGCTCTGAATCGTCGAGATGCCAATCTTGGAGGCAACTTTGACGATACCCTTGGTCGCGGCCTTCACGTAATTCTTGCAAGCCGTGTAGTGGTCGACGCCGACGAGCAGACCTTGACGGATCATGTCGTCGAGGGTTTCGAAGGCCAGGTAAGGATTGATGCCAGCGCAACCGTAGCCGATCAGCGTACAGAAGTGGTGTACTTCGCGGGGTTCGCCGGATTCGAGGATCAGGCCGACCTTGGTACGCTTGCCTTCGCGGATCAGATAATGGTGCAGGCCAGAGACTGCGAGCAGGGGAGGGATGGCCGCGTTATTGCGATCAACTCCACGGTCGCTCAAGATGATAAGATTGATACCAGCGTCGATATGGAGACCGGCCTGACGGCAGACTTCGTCCATGGCGGCCTCGAGTCCTTTAGCGCCTTGTTTAGCGTCAAAGAGCGTCGGGATGGTGACCGAACGGAATTCACCTTGGGCGACGTGCCGGAGTTTGGCCAATTCTTCGTTGGTCAGGATTGGGGTCTGCAGTTCGATCAGGTGGCAACTCGATGGATTAGGATCCAACAGATTGCGTTCTGGGCCGATCGTCGTGACGGAAGAGGTGACGATTTCTTCGCGGATACAGTCGATCGGCGGATTGGTGACCTGCGCGAAAAGCTGTTTGAAGTAATCGTAGAGGAGCTTCGATTTATTCGAAAGGACGGCGAGCGGGATGTCGGTACCCATCGAGCCCATGGCTTCGACGCCGTCTTTGGCCATCGGGACGAGCAGTTTGCGTTGGTCTTCGAAGGTGTAGCCAAAGGCTAACTGGCGTTGGACAACCGTGCCGTGCGCTTCGGAGGGGACCTTCGGGGCGTCGGCGATGTCCGCAAGTTTGATGAGCTTGTCGTCGAGCCATTGACGGTAGGGTTTTTCCGAAGCGATCTGCTGCTTGATTTCGTCATCGGCGACGATGCGTCCTTTTTCCATGTCGACCAGGAACATGCGACCAGGCTGCAGGCGACCCTTGCTCGCGATCCGTTCGGGCGGGATGGTCAAGACGCCGGCTTCCGAGGCCATGATGACGAGGTCATCTTTGGTCACGTAATAGCGGGAAGGACGGAGACCGTTGCGGTCGAGCGTGGCGCCGATCATCGTGCCGTCGGTAAAGACGACGGACGCGGGGCCATCCCAAGGCTCCATCAGGCAGGAATTGAATTCGTAGAAAGCCTTCTTCTCTTCGCTCATCGATTCGTGGCCATTCCAGGGCTCAGGAATCATCATCATCATCGCTTGAGGCAGCGAGCGGCCGCCCATGACGAGAAGCTCGAAGACGTTATCAAACATCGCCGAGTCGGAACCGTTGGGGTTCACGACCGGTTGGACTTTGGCGATATCCTTACCGAAGAGGGGGCTGGCCAACAGAGGCTCGCGGGCCTTCATCCAGTTAACGTTGCCGCGCAGAGTGTTAATTTCTCCGTTATGGGCGATGTAGTGGTAGGGGTGAGAGCGTTCCCAGCTGGGGAAAGTGTTGGTCGAGAAGCGGGAGTGGACGAGGGCAAGCGCCGTATCCATCGAAGCATCGCCGAGGTCAGGGAAATATTGGCCGACCTGTTCGGGCATCAGCATGCCTTTGTAGATGATCGTCCGGCAGGAGAGACTGCAGGCGTAGTAGAAGTTGTCTTGGCCGGAAGCGCGCAGACGGGTGTGGGCCTGTTTGCTGACGATGAATAATTTGCGTTCAAAGTCCTGATCGGTGGCGCAAGAGGCAGGGCGACCGATGAAAACTTGGCGGACGCAGGGTTCGCTCTTGACGGCAGTCTGGCCGAGGGTGGTGTTACGGGTCGGGACGGTGCGCCAGCCGAGGAGGCTAAGCCCTTCGGCTTGCAGCAACTCGACGAACACGCGTTCGCTTTCGGCGCGAATCTTGGCGTCTGGGGAGAAATAGAGCATGCCGACACCGTAGTGTCCGGCCTTTGGCAGGGTAGCGATGCCGGCGGCCGGGGCTACTTTGGTGAAGAAACCATGCGGGAGCTGGAGCAGGATGCCCGCGCCGTCGCCAGTGTTGGGCTCGCAGCCGCAGGCGCCTCGGTGATCGAGGTTTACCAGAATGGTCAGCGCTTGCTGAATGATGTCGTGGGAACGTTTGCCCTTCATCTGGCAAACGAAGCCGACGCCACAGGCATCATGCTCGAACTGGGGGTCGTAGAGACCCTGTTTTTCGGGAAGTCCGGGATTCTTCATTTCTGGTGTATGGAAAAAGGCGTAGAAAGGTCCAGTCGGTGGGCGAGAGCCACCAGGGGCTGTTGAGGCAGCCGTATGGAGGTTAAATCTAGTGAACAATAATCCCCCCCTGTCAAAGGCAACTTATCGATAGCCGGAAGGGTTGTTTGGGCTGTTTCCGGACGCTGGGTCGGCGTCCCTGCGAGCGGCTGCTTCATTTTAATAAATATATGCCGATAAATAAGCCATTCGTGAGGTTTCTTGGGCGGAATTTCCGTCGAGAACCGGTCAACTTAGTCCGTCTCCCTTGACTTTGTTTCCAGCCCGCTCGACTTACTTACGGCTATGAAAGCCGACAACGACCTTTACCGCCAATTGCGCGAGTTGCCGGCGGCCCAGCTCTGGAATGAAGAGGTGCCCAAGTTCAATCAGCTTTCGGCCAAGGAACGGAATCAGCAGGTGGCCCTCGTCCGTGCCGTCGGGGTCGTGTTCTCGACTTCGCGTAACCCCGAAATGAAGGCGGCCGTCAAAGCCTGGATGATCGGCCTGTTGCAGGACCCTTCCGAGAAAATCCGGCGGTATGCCACGGCGGCCATTCCTAAGTTAGGGGGCGATGAGGCCGCGGAACAGAAGCTCTTGGACATCTTACAGACGACCGAAGTGGAGCGGGAGAAGAAAAAGGTCGCGTCCGCTTTGGAGAAGATCGGCGGAGCGGCGACGCTCAAGGTGGTGGCGCAATCGGGAGAGAAATTGGTCAATGAACAGAAATTACGGGCGAGCGTGGCCCGCCAAGAAAATGCCGGATCGGTGAAAATGGATGCGATTCTGCCGAAGCAGGCAGGCTTGAAGTTGCACCTGCGCTGCCGGATGGGCTTGGAGAATATCGTCGCGAACGAAGTACGCGAAGCCGAAGCCCAACGTGGTAAATTCCGGGTGGTCGAGGTGCGCGGTTGCTGTGTGGTCATCGAGCCCAAGGAGCCTTTTACTTTGGCCGAACTTTATAAGTTACGCTGTTTTGATACGGCCAGTTTCGTTTTGGGCTTGGTGCGCAATCCGGAGTCCGTCGCTGCCTTGGAGTCGTTGGCGAAATTGGTGGCCTCGCCTTTGACGGAAAAACTGATGAGCGGGCTGACCGATGGCGCCTTGCGTTATCGGCTGAGCATGTTGGCCGAGGGTA
>CAILOT010000135.1:0-10559 GCA_903835965.1 uncultured Opitutia bacterium | reverse complement strand
GTCCGTAGCTTTGGAAGATGACCGGGGTGCCGCCGTGTTGCTGGATCATCTCCATCTGACGAGCGTACGCACCGAGGTCGAAGGCATCTCCAGGCTTATCAAGGACGAAGGCGCCCGCGACATACCATTTACCGGCCGTTTCAGTTTGGGTGATTTGTAGGGCACGCCGGCGAATCGAGTCGTCGATGAGATTGCCATACCCGGTATCCATGTTGACGGCCGGAGCTAGCCCGGCGGCGACGGTGCGGCGTACGTGTGCGGTGAATCCTACCCAGTCGATATCGCCGTTCGCATGGAAGGGTAGGAGGATAGCAGAACTCCCTTCAATTTTACGCTGACGGCGTATCATCGAGGTGGGCTCGGGGTGCAACGGGGTGCTCATGGTCTGATGTCATTTTGGATGTTTTAAGGGAAATATCCCAGCCCCAAAGCGTGGCCCTCATTCGTTCCTTGTAGCCCAGACGAAATCCGCTCAGATGTAAGACGTTGCTTGGTGCGACTCACCCCTATCTCGATGAAAGAAGTTCATTCCCCTGTCTCCACGAAAGACGCGATCACCCGTGGGATGCAGATGACGCTCCTCGCGGGCTTCATGGGTTGGATGATGGATGGTTATGAGCAAGCGCTTTTCCCGACGCTCGCCGGACCCGCGCTGAAGAGTATGGTGCCCTCTGATGTCGCGGCCTTGGGCTCCAGCGCAATCAATAGCTGGGTGGGCGGATGGATGGGTTTGATCACTTCCGCTTTCTTGATCGGCGCCGCACTGGGTGGCGCGGCCTTTGGCTGGCTGGGAGATCGCATCGGCCGCGTTAAAGCGATGTCTTTCAGTATTCTGTTTTATTCCATCTTCAGTGGGGTCTGTTATTTCGCGACCGATCCGACTCATCTTGCCGGTGCGCGTTTCATGGCGGCCTTAGGCATGGGCGGCGAATGGGCCTTGGGCGTCGCTCTGGTGATGGAGGCTTGGCCCGAAAGGCATCGTTCCAAGATGGCCGCTGCCATTGGTGTGGCGGCGAACCTCGGGATGGTCCTGGTGGGTTGCGTCGCCTTGGCTTACCCGGCCGATGGTCACTCCTGGCGGATCCACTTCTTGATCGGTGCTTCGCCGGCCATCCTTACTTTGTTGATTCGTCTCTTTGTGCCTGAGTCTGAAAAATGGGAACGTTCCGTGAAGAAAGAAGCAGCCGGACCCGCTCCTGCTCGCTCCAAGATTGGAGAGGTCTTTAGCGGCGAATTACTTGGTTCGACCCTCGCCGGCATTGCGATGGTCTCGGTGGTTTTCGTCGGTACTTGGGGCGCGGTACAATGGGTCCCGCTTTGGATCACCGAACTTGCGGGTCCCGATAACACTCGGGCCAAGGCTCTAGCCATGGTCATCGTCTCCTTGGGCGCTTGCGTAGGCACGACCCTCGCCCCGCTGTTTCTCGCTAGATTCAAGCGTCGTACGGGTTACCAAATCCTTTGCGCATTGGCCTTCGCCGCCACGTGCTGGATTTATCGGACTCCCGCCCAGTGGTCCGGCACGATGCTCTTTGATATTTTCCCCCTCATGATGGCCGTGAAGGTTTTTGTCTTGGGCATGGCGGCCACCGCCTTCTTCGGCTTCTTCCCGCTTTATCTCCCGGAGCTTTTTCCAACCCGCGTGCGTGCGACCGGCCAAGGTATTTGTTATAACACCGGCCGTCTGGTCGCCGTCCCTTTCGTGCTGCTCAGCGGTAAACTAGTCGAGACGCTCGGCGGTTATCAAAGTGCCGCCGCCGCCATCACGCTCGTCTATGCCGTCGGTTTGTTCGTGGCTTTCTTGGGCAAGGAGACTACGGGTCAAGGCCTCCAAGACTAAGATGAATCCGCATGATGTTCAGATTCGAGCCGTGCGCTGGCATGCCTTGCCGGTGCAGACCCGTCTACCATTGAAGTTCGGTCACGAGACGGTGACGAGCGTCGCTTGTGCGCGCGTTTGCCTAACCGTTTCGCGGGCCGATGGCTCGCGGGCCGAAGGGTGGGGCGAGACGCCTCTGAGCGTGCAATGGGTCTGGCCTTCCACGGTGCCCTACGAGGTGCGTTTCAAGGCCATGCAGGATTTCTGTGATCTGTTGACCGAGGCCTACGCTCAGTTCCCCGCCCAAGGTCATCCGATGGAAATCGGCTACGATTTCATTGAGGCGGTGCTACCTAAGCTCCTGAAGGCTTTCAATGCTACGTTGCCGAAGGGGGTGGTGATGCCGACTTTGGCCGCCTTGGTCTGCGCCTCGGCCTTTGATTTGGCCCTGCATGATGCCTATGGCGTCGTGAATGAGGTACCGAGTTATCTTACTTATCAGGCCCCCTGGATGAATCGCGATCTGTCCGCTTACCTGACGCCCGCCGCCGATGCTCCACAGGTAAATTTTAGCGGCAAGTATCCGATCGATTTCTTCCGTCAGCCCGTCGAGACGAAGTTGCTGGCCTGGCATCTCGTCGGCGGTCTCGATTATCTGACGCTCGCTGAGGCGGGCTCTAATGTCTTACAAGATGGCTACCCGAGCTCACTTGACGCATGGATCAAGCGCGACGGTTTGAAGGCGCTGAAAGTCAAGTTGCGCGGCAATGATGCCCCTTGGGATTTTGCCCGCATGAAGCAAATCGCGGAAATCGGCCTACCGTTGGGCGTCGAATGGTTCACGGCCGACTTCAACTGCACGGTGATGGACCCTGCATACGTCAACGGCGTGCTCGACCGTATTAAAGCGGAGCTGCCGGAACTATGGTCGAGGTTGAGTTACGTCGAGCAGCCTTTCCCTTACGAATTGGAGGATCATCCGATCGATGTCCACTCGGTCAGCGGCCGCATGCCGCTCTTTCTTGACGAGAGCGCCCATGATTGGCGAATCGTTCGCTTAGGTCGCGAGTTAGGCTGGACTGGTGTCGCGCTCAAGACTTGCAAGACGCAGACGGGTGCTTTGTTGAGTCTCTGTTGGGCCCGCGCCCATGGCATGCAATTGATGGTGCAAGACCTGACCAACCCCATGATGGCCCAGATGACCCACCTGTTGTTGGCGGCGCACGCCCCGACGATTGCCGGCGTGGAGACCAATGCGATGCAGTTCTATCCCGAGGCTTCGGCGGCGGAGGCCAAGATTCATCCGGGGCTTTACCGTCGCCAGGCGGGCCAGATTGATGGCAGTACTCTTTCCGGCCCTGGTTTCGGCTATAGATTGAACGAAATTGACCGAAAGTTGCCTGCGGCTCGGATGTCTTCGCCCGCTTAAGTCAAAGACGCTTGCCCGTTTGGAGGGAATTGCCATTTCTTTGGTTTCCCCTCCCATGCTACCTCGTCTCCTCCTCCTTGCCGCCTGCGCTGTCTCCGCTTTTGCCGCGGATGCTCCTCAACGGAAGATTCTTTTCTTCACCAAATCATCCGGCTTCGAGCACGACGTGATTTCTTATAAGAAAGGCATGCCCAGTTTCGCCGAAAAACAACTCCTCGAGTTGGGCGCCGAAAACAAATGGGAATTCGTCTTCTCGAAGGATGGTTCCAAGTTCTCCCCGCAGTACCTCGCGCAGTTTGACACGGTGATGTTCTACACCACCGGCGATCTTTGTTCCGAAGGCACCGACAAGAATCCTCCCATGTCCATGGCGGGCAAGCAGGCGCTCTTTGATTATGTCCGATCCGGCAAAGGTTTTGTCGGTACGCACTCGGCTGCTGATACCTTCCATACCGACAACGAAGATAAGAAGGGCCCCGAGCGTTTTACCAACCATGGCGATAAGGCCGACGCTTATGTCTGCTTCCTGGGTGCGGAATTCATCCGGCATGGCAAGCAACAGGAAGGTCGCAATCAGGTTATTGACCCGACGTTCCCGGGCTTCGAAAAAGTCGGCTCCGAATTCACCTTCGCCGAAGAATGGTACACGCTGAAAGATTTCCGTCCCGAAATCCATGTGCTCACCGTCTTTAATAACCCTGCCCTCGAAGGCGACGACTACAAGCGTCCTGCTTATCCTAACACTTGGGCGCGCAACGAAGGCAAGGGCCGCGTATTTTATACCGCCATGGGCCACCGCGAAGATGTTTGGACGAACCCGACCTTCCGTCAGATCCTCGTGGGCGGCGTGAAGTGGGCCTTAGGCGATGCTAAGGCTTCGGATCTTTCGCCTAACCTTCTGAAGGTTGCCCCGGGTGCGATGACCAATCAGCCTTACACCGAAACGCCGGTCAAAAAAGCGGCACCGAAAAAAGCCGACGCCAAAAAGTAAGTCCTCAAGCAGGGCGGGCGTAAAGCCCGCCTTGTTTGTTTGTGGACCTTTAATTTTTTATCATGCGCGAACCTACTGCCGAAGCCACGAAATGGAGTGAGCTGTCCGAGCATCAGAAGAAGTCTGGTTTTGCGGCCTGGCTCGGCTGGTTCTTCGACGGTCTTGATCTGCATCTCTATACGCTCGTCGCGACGGTGTTCGTCGCGCAACTGCTGGCTTCTCCGGTCGCACATCCGGATGTGGCCAAGTATGGCTCGATCATCCAGGCTGCTTTCTTGGTCGGTTGGGCTTTCGGCGGTGCGGCCTTCGGTATTGTCGGCGATCGACTCGGACGTAGTCGGGCCTTGGTCCTGACGATTCTCACCTACGCAATCTTTACGGGACTTTCTTTCTTTGCCCAGACGTGGTGGCAGCTGATGATCTTCCGCTTCCTGGCGGCGCTCGGCATCGGTGGCGAATGGGCCGTGGGCGCCTCGCTGCTTTCCGAAACTTGGCCCAAGAAGTGGCGCCCCTGGATCGCCGCCGTCCTGCAGTGCGCGGTGAACCTCGGCATTCTTTTCGCGATTTTTTCCGTCGAAGTCCTGAAGCTTTTTCCAGGCTTCGAGTCGCGTTGGGTTTTTCTTATCGGGGTCCTGCCGGCGTTCGTTACCCTTTGGATTCGTAAGGCCGTACCCGAGACGGAGGAATGGACCCATGCCCAGCAAGGACGCCAGCCTCCGCCGATGTCCGACTTGTTCGCCCCAGGTATCCGCCGCACGACCTTGATCGCGATGACGCTCTGTGCGATCTCGCTGACGGGCCATTGGACGTTTATGTTCTGGCAGCAGGCTTTCATTAAGACTCACCCGGGAGTTTCCGTCTCCGCTCAGGCGCATGTGACTTCCGTAGCCTTGTTCTGTGTTATCTTCGCCTCGATTTTCGGTAATTTTGCGTCGGGCTATTGCGCCCAGCGTTTTGGTTATAAGCGTACCCTTGCCGGTTTTTTCGGGGCCTATTTTATCTTCATGTTTGCCACTTTCCTGATGCCTTGGAGCCTGTCGGTCACTTACGTGCTCTTTGCGGCGGTTGGCTTTACGCAGGGTGTCTTTGGTTTGTTCACGATGGTCCTGCCGCCTTTGTTTCCGACGCTGCTGCGTACCACGGGGGCGGGCTTTTGTTATAATATCGGCCGAGTTTTTGCAGCGGCGGGGACGGTCTTTTTCGGGCTCTTCGCCAAGGTCGGAGACTTTAGCCAATGTCTCTTCTATGCTTCTTTTCTTTTTATTCCGGCGGCGATCCTGGCCTTGTGGTTGCCTACAGAAGAAGCGATCGAAACTCCCCGATAGCGCTTTCTTAGGTATTGTCGATTCGCTCATCCTAAGCCATTAATCCGGTCGTGAAGTTGAAAGATAAGCTCATCCTTTTCCTGAAAATCGAGGCGCTGACCTTGGTCATCGGTCTCAGTTTTATTCTTAGGCATGTGGCCTTGGGAGTGATCAAGGATAAGAAGGCGGCACTGGTCGCACAGCTCCCAGTGCCTTTCAAGTCTTCCGTCGCCGAGACCATCAAGCGCCTCTCGGCCGTGATGGTCCACGACCAGTGGTTGTATCTTCTGCCTTTTTACGGTGCCTGTTTGTTCGCCATTCGAACCGATCTCGTTTCGCGCTCCCTGCGGGATGTTTTTCTGAAGTGGAGCCTAATTTTATTCGTGATGGAATTCACAACCGAATGGACCAAATACGGCTGGGATACCGTTTCGGCCGATTTGCCGGTGCAGCTGGCGCGCTACCTTACCGGGGGACTCATGGCCGCCGGGATTTGGTGGCTGATGGAAAGAGCCCCACGGTTGAAAGAGCTCGGCCAAAAGCCGCTGGTCACACGTCGTCGGGCACGACGGGCGGTCAAATAGGATTAAGTACCGGCAATCACCTTGAATTCCTGGGCGCTCACCGGCGTCACCGAAAGACGGTTGCCAGGCCGTAATATCAGCATCGTCCGTAAGGCTTTGTCGGTCCTGAGGTCTTCCAACGTAAAAGGCTTTTTCAGGGTCTTATGGAAACTGACTTCCACGCAGCTCCAGCGGGGTTTCTCTTTGGATGCTTTGGCATCGTAATAATCCGACTTTGGATCGAATTGCGTCGGATCGTCAAAGGCTGCCTTGGAAATCTTGGCCACTCCGACGATGCCAGGCTCCTTGCAATTCGAATGATAGAACAGGACTAGGTCGCCGACTTCACATTGGCGGAGGAAGTTCCGAGCCTGGTAATTTCTCACCCCCGTCCAAGGTTCGCGGCCACGCCGATGCAATTCTTCGAAGGAAAATTCATCGGGTTCAGATTTCATTAACCAATAGCGCATGGGGAGCACGGTGTTAGTTGTTCGTCGGATTTCAAGGCAGGGTTGAGGTCTTGCCCTTTGGTCGGCTCTCACTCTAATCGTACCGATGCGTCTGTTGGATTCCCATTGCCACCCCGATTATGCCGTGAAGGCCGGTCGGCTGGAATCTTGGATGGGCGAGGCGCAGGCCGTTGGTGTGGAAGGGGTCGTGGCCATCGGGACCGACTTGCATGATTGGTCCGAATATCGTGATCTGGCCCAGAAGCATTCGCTTTTCTTCCGCCATACGGTTGGCCTGCATCCATGTCATGTGACGGAGGGTTGGGAGGAGACAGTGGCAGCAATTGCACCTTATTTCGCCGATCGCACTTCGCCGGCCGCTTTGGGCGAGATCGGTCTGGATTATTTTCGGCTACCCGCCGATGAAGCGGAGGCCGCGCAACTTAAGCTTTGGCAGCAAGAGGCTTTTCGCCGCCAGTTGATGTTGGCTTATCAATTCGGTTGTCCCGTGGTGATTCATTCCCGCCACGCTTTCCCGGATTGCGTCCGTCTTATCGATGAAAGCGGCCTCGATTGGCGAAAGGTCGTTTTTCATTGTTTCGTCGAAGGGCCGGATCAGGTCCGCGAAATCAATGCACGCGGCGGAAGGGCTTCGTTTACCGGCATCATCACTTACCCTAAGTCCGTCGAGATCCGGGCCGCGCTGCAGGCCCAAGGTTTGGCCCGCCTGATGTTGGAGACCGATGCCCCTTATTTGGCGCCTCAATCTGTGCGCGGCAAGGAAAACGCCCCAGTAAATCTTCCTGAGATTTGCGCCCAAGCGGCGATGCTTCTCGGTTTGCCCGTCGATGAGGTGGCGGAGGTTTCCACCCGTAATGCTAGGGCTTTCTTCGGTTTCTGAGCTTTGATGCCATATCGTCACTTAGGTGACGCGCTTTTAACACACGTCTGCCTCATGATTGGCATCGATGTCACAAAGGGCCATACTTACCAACAAAGACGAGTTCAAGACGGCCTTGGGGCCGCTACATTTGGCCGAGCCCCTGCTGGATACGTTTTTCAAAGTCCGTGCGTTTGACGATTTCCTTGCTCGCATCCACGCGGCCGGCCGCCCGGATTTCTTCACTTCGGCCTTAGAGCAATCCGGGGTTTCCAGTTCGTGGAATGATACCTGTCTGGCCCGCGTTCCGCGCACCGGTCCATTAGTGGTGACGGCTAATCATCCACACGGTCTGGCCGACGGGTTGGTGGCGATGGATTTCATCTTACGTGCCCGGCCGGATGCTTTGGTAGTGGGGAATCGATGGCTAAGCCAGATTCCTGGGATCCGGCCATGGCTCATCGAGGTCAATCCCTTCAAGGCCGGAAAGGAGGATACGAGTAATATGACAGGAGTTCGGCGTATCATGTCTCACCTGAAGGCGGGCGGATGTATTGTCACTTTCCCTGCGGGTGAGGTTTCCAGCCTTAAGCTAAAGGCCCGTCGCGTGGAAGACGCCGCCTGGTCGCCCCAGGTCATCCGTTTGGCTCGCAAGGTGGGGGCTTCCGTTTTGCCGTTGCATCTTGAGGGTAAGAATTCCGCCTTATTCCAAGGCGCTGGTCTGATTCACCCGCGTTTGCGTACCGCGTTACTCTTGCGGGAGTTTTTCCGCCATCGCGGGAAGGTCATCCGCCTTCGTGTCGCAAATCCGGTCATGCCAGCCCAATTGCAAGATCATCCTGATGATGAAGAGGCCACCAGCTTTCTCCGATTGCGATGCGAATTGCTTCCAGCTCGCGACCATGCCTCACGTGCGAACGGCGCCAAGTCAGCTCCGTCAGTACTCGCGCCGATCATCTCCCCGGTAAATCCTACGCTCCTTCGGGCTGAACTAGAGAGTCTTCCTCCTGAAGACCTTTTGCTGACGAGCGGTGATTTCCGAGTTTACCGTTTCTTGGGTGGGGATCTGCCGCATACCTTGCGGGAAATCGGACGACTTCGTGAGACGACTTTTCGATCGGTTTCGGAAGGGACTGGCTTGGAGTGCGATCTGGATGCTTTTGATGCGTGGTATGACCAGATGATTCTCTGGGATGACAAGACTTCCCAGATCGTCGGAGGTTATCGGTTAGGTCCGACGGACCGTATTTTGCCGCTCAAGGGTAAGCATGGTCTCTATACCTCGACGCTGTTTGAATTTAAGGGCGATTTTTTCCGTCGCATGGATCCCGCCTTGGAGATGGGGCGTTCGTTTATCCGTCAAGAATATCAACGTAAGCCCACGAGCTTACCCCTTCTCTGGCGGGGCATTGGCCGTTACGTCGTTCGTTTTCCGAAATATCACCTCTTGTTCGGGCCCGTGAGCATCAATCCCGAGTATGGCCAGGCTTCTAAGGACCTCATTTTGTCCTACCTTAAGCATAATCGCACCGCCGATGATCTGGCCCCGCTGGTAAGGGCTAAAAATCCGCCCCGGGCGATGAGTCTGCGCGATGCGGATCTCGACGTCTTGCAACGTTGCGCATTCGACTTAGATCATGTTTCCGGGTTGGTCAGCGATTTGGAACCTGACGCCAAGTCAGTCCCCGTATTGCTCAAGCATTACCTTAAGCTGAACGGCCGTCTTATCGCCTTCAATGTCGATGACACTTTTGGAGGTTGTCTGGATGGCCTGATCGTCGTCGACCTGACGCAGACCGATCCGAAATTACTTGCCGCGTATATGGGCGAAGAGGGCGTGAAGGCGTTCCTTGATTTCCACGATTTCGAAGACTCGCGTCCCGGGAAATAAAAAAGGACAGGCCGGGTGGCCTGTCCTTTTGTCGGGCTGGATTTCGCCTTAGGCTTTCGCGAGTGCTTGTTCGAGGTCGGCGATGATGTCTTCGATGTCTTCGATGCCCACGGAGAGGCGGACGTAGTCATCGGTGACGCCGGCGCTTTGGCGCTCTTCCGCTGAGAGCTGAGAGTGCGTGGTCGAAGCCGGATGGATTGCCAAGGAGCGGGCATCGCCGATATTGGCGACGTGGCTGTGAAGCTGGAGCGAATTGATGAATTTGCTGCCGCCTTCGAAGCCGGACTTCAATCCGAAGCCGACGAGCGCACCAAACCCGTTGGTCAGGTATTTCTTGGCGAGGTCGTGGTACTTAGAGGACTTCAAGCCCGGGTAATTTGTCCACTTCACCTTCGGGTGTGCTTCCAGGTATTGGGCAACTTTTAAGGCGTTGGCGCAGTGACGTTCCATGCGGAGGTGAAGGGTTTCGACGCCCTGCAGGATGAGGAACGCGTTGAAGGGTGAGATGCAGCTGCCGACGTCGCGGAGGAACTGCAGGCGCATCTTCATGATGAACGCGATATTGGCTCCGCCTGCTGGCGCGAAAGCTTTGAAGGCTTCCCAGTGCGGGAGGCCATGGTAGGACATGTCGGGTTCAGTGAAGCCGGGGAACTTGCCATTGCCCCAGTTGAAATTACCTCCGTCCACGACGATGCCGCCGATGCTCGTGCCGTGGCCGCCAAGGTGCTTGGTCGCCGAGTGGACGACGATGTTGGCGCCATGTTCAAAAGGACGATTCAGGTAAGGTGAGAGGGCGGTGTTGTCGACGATCAGAGGGACGCCGGCTTCTTGGGCGATTTTGCCGACTTCGGCGAAGGGAAGGATGTTTAGGCGTGGGTTGCCGAGTCCTTCGCCGTAAAAGGCCTTGGTGTTGGGGCGAAGCGCTTTGCGGAAGTTTTCAGGATCATCTCCGTCGACGAAGGATACTTGGATGCCGAGCTTAGGCAGGGTGTAGTGGAAGAGGTTGTACGTTCCGCCGTAAAGTTGCGCGACCGAGACGATATGGTCGCCGGCACCGGCGATGTTCAGGATAGCGGCCGTGATGGCGGCTTGGCCCGATGAATGCGCGAGCCCACCCGAACCGCCTTCGAGGGCGGCGATACGCTGCTCGAGCACGTCGGTGGTCGGATTCATGATCCGCGTATAAATATTACCCAGCTCCTTGAGGCCGAAAAGATTGGCCGCATGTTCGGT
>CAILOT010000134.1:0-3955 GCA_903835965.1 uncultured Opitutia bacterium | reverse complement strand
GCTTCGCCGCGCCCTCCGCATCGGAGTGCACGATGAATCGTGCCCTTACCATGGTTCGCCCTGCGGCGAACGAGGGCAGCACGCGGTGCTGCCCCTACCTCGATGCAGCTAATCCAAAAGCAGCAAGGGCGCTTACGCGCCCCTGTTCATTAAACCCCTTGTCCCCGTGTCACCTTGCCCACGTGCCCCCTCGAAATAAACGCCTCGCGTTTATTTCGTCAGAATCTCCATCGCCGACTTCTTCTGCGGGATGAAGGGCAGCACGTGCTCGGTGTAGGGCACGATGACGTCGAGGAGGTAAGGGCCGTCGTGATCGAGCATCTCACGCATGGCGGCGCGGAGGTCTTCGCGCTTCATGACCTGGCGGGCCTTGATGCCGAAGCCGTTGGCGATCTTGACGAAGTCAGGGTAGAGGCCGCCCGGGTTGTCGGGGGAGCCGATATTGTTGGCATCGCCGAGGATCGTGTGACCACGGGAACCGGCGTAAAAGCGGTCTTCCCACTGCACCACCATGCCTAGGTGCTGGTTGTTGAGGATGAGAATCTTGGCGTTGATCTTCTCGATCTTCATGCACGCGAGCTCCTGGATGTTCATCAGGAACGAGCCGTCGCCGTCGATGTCGATGACCTGCGTCTTCGGGTTGGCGACCTTGGCGCCGATGGCGGCCGGGAGGCCGAAGCCCATGGTGCCGGCTCCGAGCGAGCTGATGAAGTGGCGCGGTTCGTTGAAGCGATAATACTGCGGGGCCCACATCTGGTGCTGGCCGACGCCGGTGGCGATGATGGCCTTACCCTTGGTTTCTTCGAAGAGGACTTCGATGGCTTCCTGCGGGAGGATGTGCTTGGTCTTACGCTCGTAGCTGAACGGATACGGGTGCTCTTTCTTCCAGCCGTTGATGGTCTCGTACCACTTTTTGAGGTCAGGCTTCTTGAAGCCCTTCTTGGCGAGCGTGATCATGCGGCCGAGCGCATACTTAATCTCGGAGTGGATCGGGTAGTCGGCGAACTTGTTCTTCTGGTGCTCCGAGCGGTCGATGTCGATGTGGACGATCGTGGCGTCCGGGGCAAACTTCTCGATGGCGCCGGTGATGCGGTCGTCGAAACGCGCGCCCATGGTGATGAGGAGGTCGCTCTTGCAGACGGCCCAGTTGCCGGCGACGGTGCCGTGCATGCCGTACCAGTAAAGGGACTGCGGATGGTCGCAGGGGAAGGCGCCGAGGCCCATCAGCGTTGAAGCGACGGGGATGCCGGTGGCTTCGGCGAAGGCGCGCAGTTCCTTGTGGGCGTCGCCGGAAAGAATGCCGCCGCCGATGTAGAGCGCAGGCTGCTTGGACTTCTCGATGAGGCGCAGAACCTGCTCCAACTCGCTGTCGGCGCACTTCGGAGGCACCGGCAGACCGGGGATGGAAACGTCGTCGGGATTTTTCGGGAAGACCGGGACCCACTCGTGCTGCTGAATGTCCTTCGGGATGTCGATCACCACGGGGCCCGGACGGCCGGTGGTAGCGATCTTGAAGGCCTTGTACATGATGCTCGGCAGCTCGTTGTAATCGAGGACGAGGAAGGAGTGCTTCACGATCGGCAGCGTCATGCCGTAGAAGTCGGTTTCCTGGAAGGCGGCGCGGCCGATGAACTGCTGGTAAACCTGGCCGGTGATGCAGATCAGCGGGATGCTGTCCATGTGCGCGTCGGCGATAGCGGTGACGAGGTTCGTCGCGCCGGGTCCGGAGGTGGCCATGCACACGCCGGGCTTGCCGGTCGAACGCGCATAACCGTGGGCCATGAAGGCGCCTCCTTGTTCGTGGCGCGGAAGAATCGTTCGGATTTTTTTGGAGCGAGTCAGCCCTTGGTGAAGCTCCATCGACGCTCCGCCCGGGTAAGCGAAAATCGTATCGACGCCGAGGTTCTCGAGGCAGCGGACCATGACATCACAGCCGCGCATCTTGACGCCGGTCGAGGCGACGACGGCTGGTCTGGCTTTGGGGGTGGATGGCTTGGCGGCTTTCTTTTTGGACATGGTCAGGGGGGCAGGGCGACGCCTGCAGGGAATGGGTTAGAAAAGGACTGCACTCAACGGGGGCAAGTGTGAATAACCTGCCGAATTGGCGACTGGGGCGGCTAAAGGGCTTAGGCTGGCAACAAATGGCCTAAAACCCTCTTTCTAATGGGTTAATCAGTGGTGACGGATACAGCGCAGGCCCGCCACTCGGAGGGGATTATGGATGGCTTGCTGCAAATAGGCGTGGGCCAAGATTACCGCCTCCCTGAGAGGCTGACCAAGGGCAAGCTGCGCCGTAATCGCCGCCGAAAGGGTGCACCCGCTTCCATGCGTGTCCACGCCCTGGGCTCGTTGGGCGGTTAAAACGACGGTCTCGCCATTGGGCCAAGCCAACACATCGATGAGTTGGTCGCCGTTGGCATGGCCGCCTTTAAGTAGAAACGGTACTTTGTATTTGGCGGCTAAGGCTAGCGCTTCGATTTCACAACGTTGGCCACCCTGGGCTTTTTCTCCCAGCAAGATAGAAGCTTCGTCCAGGTTAGGGGTCACCAAGGTAGCCAGGGGAAGAAGCATCGATTTCATCGCAGAAATGGCTTCGGGGGACAGCAGTGTGGCACCACTGGTGGCGACCATGACCGGGTCGACGACGCTTGGGATTTTGGCTTCACGGATAAAGTCGGCGACTGCGGCGACGATTTCTACGTCCAAAAGCATCCCGGTCTTTAAAGCCTTGGGTTTAAAATATTTATAAATTTGGAAGCACTGCTCCGTGACGAAGGCCGCCGCGGTGGCTTGCACGCCGGATACGCCGGAAGGGTTTTGGGCGGTGAGGCAGGTGATGGCGGTCGTTCCGAAAACCCGGTGAGCAGAAAAAGTTAGCAGATCAGCCTGGATGCCCGCGCCAGCCCCGCTGTCCGATCCGGCAATCGTCAAGGCGACGGCCAATTCTGGCATGGGGTTTAAGTCTGGCATGTCGGGGGAGTTCTCAGAAATACTTTATGTATTATCTCCATTAATTCCTTGCTCGCAAGTGCTTAACGGGTTGCTTTGGAATGTCACAAAACTTTGAGATCCGCGCGGCACATGACTCCACCCGTTTCCCTTTCGCCTGATGCCGCAATGGCTTTGGAGCGTCTCGTCGTGGGTCGGGAGTGCAACGGCTTTGACCGTCTTCCGCCGGTTCGCAAGGCCCACGCCTACGCAGAATTGATCAAGGTCGGCCTAGTCTATGGTTCAGTGAAGGAAATTCCTGGGCAAGATTATCCCGAAGTGATCGTCCAGCGCGTATCCTCGCGGGGTCGTCATAATAGCCCGAAGGTGCATAAATCTGCTAAGAGAGCTGGCCCGAAGGGATGGAAGATCGCGACGGTCATCTTTGTCTTCGTCATTTTGATTCTCGTTTTTCTTGGCTTGATGCAGAGGTAATCGGGGTGGTTGTTTCGGGGCAGGTGGCGCGGAGTCGCTTCTGATTTTATGAAAACAAAAAGGGCGTACCGATAAAGGTACGCCCTTGGTCGTTCACCGTGCTCCGGCTTACTTATTCTTCTTGGCGGCGCGCTTTTCTTCGATCGCAGCCTGGGCAGCGGCGAGACGAGCGACGGGTACGCGGTAAGGCGAACAAGAGACGTAATTCAAGCCCACGCGGTGGAAGAACTTGACTGACTCAGGCTCACCGCCGTGTTCACCACAGATGCCGAGTTTGATGTCGGGGCGGGTCTTGCGACCTTTCTCGATGGCGATTTGGACGAGCTGGCCCACGCCGGTCTGGTCGAGGCTGGCGAAGGGATTCTTTTTGAAGATTTCGTTCTCCGTGTAAGCACCGAGGAAGTTGCCCATGTCGTCGCGGCTGACGCCGAGCGCGGTCTGGGTGAGGTCGTTGGTGCCAAAGCTGAAGAACTCGGCCGTTTGCGCGATCTCATCGGCGGTCAAAGCGCCGCGAGGCACTTCGATCATCGTG
>CAILOT010000133.1:0-1707 GCA_903835965.1 uncultured Opitutia bacterium | reverse complement strand
TACCTTCATCCGATTCGACCCGATGGCAGGCGATACAGTTAGCCGCAAGGTGTCCGTTAATGAGAGCCTTACCTCGGTTCGCATCGCCTCCGTCGGTCAGCAACTCATAAGGAATCTCGGGCGATGCCATCCTCAGGCCTCCCTTAGGTCCGGCTTCGACGTATTTTTTGAGCAGCTGGATGATTTCCGATGAGGCGGATTGTCGGGCAAGGGCATAGACGTCTAATTTTAGCCCGGAATCTAGCTTACGAGCGACGAGACGGGCGACAAGTTCTTGGAGGAGCTTAAGGGATTCAGAATCATTTCTTCCGCGAAGTACTGTCACCATGGCTTGTTTTTCGGGTATCTTGGCCGATTTTGAATTAAGGATTAGGCGTGCCATGCTCATGGCAGAAGCGGCATCGCGGGCAAAGAGCTGGCTGACCGCTTCGATGCGAACCTCCGAGGGGTTGCCTTCTCCAGCGGCGTTACAAAGCGCATGGATGATGGTGTCAGATTGATCTTTCTTTCGACCCAGCAGTCGCAGGGTTTGCAACCGAACACCCGAAGCAGCCTTAAGATCTTCAGCGAGGGCGAGAAGGACAGGAAAGGGCAGGTCTAATTCATATTTTACCATCAATTCAAGCACCGCGGCGCGTTCCTCGGATTGATGGATGCTCAGAAGTTGATCTTGGTATGTCCGCAAGAGCCGGCCGATTTCAATTTTATCACGTGGCAAGTATTTCTTGGCCGTACCGTCAACCAGATCAAGTACGGGAGGCTGATCGAAGACAAGAAGGGCGTTCAAAGCTTCCCGCCGGAGGGGAGTGCCGGCGGGTTGCGCCAAGATCCACTCCAGAAGCCGGCGCAATGCGGCAGAATCACCCTGACGCAGGTTGGCATTGAGCGCGCGACGAGCCGCCTGAAACGGTAGGCCTGGAGCACCAAAGATTTCGGCAAGCGCGGTACCGGAGGATGGGATGCCCTCATCATCATGAATCGCCCGGGCGGCTTCATTGACGACATCGGGATTGACGTGATTTAAAAGTTTCCCGAGCAGCGGCGATTTCTGACGTATCAGTGCCAGCGTCGCAAAGACGGCTTCCGCATCTGACTTAGACTGGGCAATAGCGAGAAGATCATCAGCCGATTGAGTACCCGCAAGGCCAGTGACCAGACCGTGGCGTAACCAAGGCAGGCGCAAGTCGGCTTCAGCGTCGTGAATAAAATCCTTGAAGGGAACTTTTCCTCCCATTTTTCCGAGCGTGATACCGGCTTGCGTCCGGACGCGTAAATCTATCTGACCGAGTTCTCGTAAGAACGCTGCGAGAAGTAAATCGTTCTTCTTGGCTTCACTCAACACCTTGAGCGCCTGAACCCGAACTTCGGGATCAGCGTCGTCGAGCAGGGATAGTGAAGCGGAGACATCGGCTACCTTACCGTGACGTACGCCCATCCCATATCCCCAGATGGCATGGATACGGGCGAAACGAGCTGCTTGAGGGTTTTTTGCGACGGCGAGCATCTCAGCCCAAGCACCCAGTCGATCCAAGCGTATCGAGGCATTGACCCGGACGCGTTGGTCGCGATGACCTAGCAAACCAAGAAGTTCGGCTTGGGGAATCGAGACTGAAAATGGCTTGGAAAGAAAGGCCTCGGATGACGTATCGACATTAGGAGCGACATCGAATCGCCAGACCGCGCCTTTGCAGATCGGAAGAGCACACG
>CAILOT010000132.1:0-10338 GCA_903835965.1 uncultured Opitutia bacterium | reverse complement strand
TGGCGGATATCCATCTACGGCAATGTGATCTTTGATGAGACCCTAGGGAAATTCCGCCTCTGGTATACGACGGACGTCACCAAAGATTTTCCGAACTTTTCCGTCTGTTACGCCGAAAGCCAAGATGGGATTCGCTGGAATAAGCCGTTGATCGGAACGATTGATTCTGCCCGCGGCGGCCGGCAGCATAACGCGGTACTCAATGAAGCATTGCTTCCTAGCGTCATCAAAGACGACCACGATCCAGACCCCCAACGCCGCTACAAGATGGTCGCTTATGTCCATAAAGATAAACCCGAAGGCGGACCGCATACTTTTACCTCTCCCGATGGGCTTCAATGGACCCGCCTGAGCCATGAACCAATCTGTCGTTCCAACGATGTCATCACGGTCTATTACGATGAAGAACGCCGGCTCTACGTCGCTTTCCCGAAACATAGCACCGACGTCCGCGGCCAAGTCAGGCGATGCTTCGCGCTCTCTACCAGTAAGGATTTCATCACTTGGACGACGCCCCGCTATGTCTTCAAGCCTGACCTGATTGATGACGCCGGCTCCTTGGCCCGCATCGAACAAGTACGATCCCAACTCGACGTCCCCGATAATCCTAAACTCATGCGCACGGAGTTTTACGGCATCGGGGTCTACCCTGCGGAAAGTTGCACCCTGGCTTTCCCCTGGGTGTTCACGATCAACAACAACGCACGCTTCGGCAACCAAGAGGGCCCTAGCGAAATCCAGCTAGCGTCCACGCGCGACCTTCAGACGTGGGAGCGCCCCTTCCGCACGCCGATCCTTCCCCATGGCTTACCCGGAGAATGGGACTGCGGCTTTCTTGCCACGCAATCCCGCGCCTTACGCGTGAAGGATGAGGTGTGGCTTTATTATGGCGGCGCAAACTACACCCACGGCTCTCCCTGCCTGTATAAAGATGTCGGTCGCGGGACGAAGTTCACCGGGAGCATCGGCCTGGTCACCTGGAAGCTTGATCGCTTTGTTTCGGCGGATGCCCCGGCTCAGGGCGGCACGATCACGACGGTACCGTTTATCTTCAGCGGCAAACGCCTGGAACTTAACGCGATGGCGACGCAACCCGGGGCCGGCATCACCGTCGAATTCATCGATGCCGAAGGCCACTCGAGCCTGACCTGGGGGACAAGCGAACGGATGACGGGCGACGCGTTACGTCATACGGTGGTTTGGAAAAATCAGCCGGACCTTAAATCTTTAGCCGGCAAACCAGTGTCTCTTCGTTTTAAATTAAACGATGCTTCGCTTTTTTCCTTCGCTTTTCGGGAATAGTAGAAGGCCAAGCAGATTTTGGTCTTCGCCCGCCAGAAGTCTTGGGCATTGTCACTGATCGCAGCGACTTCCTTCATTTTTATATTTCCTCATGCGCCTCACCTTGCCCCTTCTTCTCATCTCCAGCCTCCTCTTCGGCGCGGATTCGATTTCCGCTACGGTAACCATTCACAGCGACCAGCCAGGCTTGGTGATCCCAAGCGATTTCGTCGGCCTGAGTACGGAGAAAAAACTCATGACGCGGGATTGCTTCAACGGCCAAAATACCACGCTGATTAATCTCTGCCGCACGCTCGGGCCGGGCGTTTTACGTATCGGTGCCAATAACGTCGATTCGACTTTCTTTAAGCGCGACGCCCATCCGCCGCTCGAATCCATGAAGGACAACAAGTATGTCGTCGACCCACGCACCATCGGGCCGGCTTCGGTTGATGCGTTCTTCGACTTCGCCCGCAATACGGGCTGGAAAATTATCTACGGCGTCAATCTCGGGGCCAACGACCCGGCGATGGCGGCCGACGAGGCCGATTACGCCTGGAAGGTCGGTGCGAAAGAAATCCTCGCGATCGAGATCGGAAATGAGCCAAACCTTTATCCGAAAGGCCCGAACCGCGAAGGAATCCGCCCAAGCAAATGGGGTTATCCGGAATATAAAGCTGAGTTCATGGCTGTCGCCGACGCGATCAAAGCCAAGAATCCCCAGATTCTCATCACCGGCCCCGCCGTCACCAAGGGCACGAAATGGATGCCGCTCTTCATGGCTGACTTCAAGGATCGCATCGCGCTTGCCACTTCGCACGTCTACCCGCTTTCCGCCAAGGAGGCCGACCCCAAGGGACAGCGCTTCACCTCGATCGAAAAAATCTTGGGCGAGAAATATCCCGATGACTGGCTTATCAAACTGAATGACGCCAAAGCCGTCGGCGTGCCGTATCGCGTCGGCGAGTGCAATACCGCGTCCGGCGGGGGCAAGCATGGCGTCAGTGACGCTTTCGCCGCGGCGCTGTGGTCGATTGATTTCATGTTCGACGTCGCCCGCCACGGCGGCGCCGGAGTCAATTTCCACGGCAGCTTCACCGCCAATAATTATTCGGCCATCGTCTTTGACAAAAAAACCGAGACGTATGTCCCCGCGCCCCTTTACTACGGACTGCTTTTCTTCAGCCAAGCTGCACAAGGACGTCTCGTCGCTTCCGAAATCAGCGGTAAGACGAATCTGATCAGTCACTCCGTACTCGGCACCGATGGCAAACTACGCGTCACCTTGCTCAATAAAGAACTCAACCCATCGATGCAAATTCAGGTTAATGCGGGCGGTAAATTCTCCAAGTTTACCAGCCACAGTCTCAACGCCCCCTCTGCCGCCTCGACCAACGGCGTCCTGTTTGCCGGAGCGGCCGTCGACGCTAATGGGAAGTGGTCTCCGCAAACCGCTGAGAAAATCGACCTCTCGGGCGGACAAATCACGGTTATGCTGCCTGCATCGAGCGCGATTTTACTTATTTTAGAATAAGAATGGGCGATTTAGGCCTAAGTTAGCTCTTGGTCGCATCGGCTTGCATCCTCCGCCGATTTAATGCCAATTTCATAGGAACCCCGACCACCCCATCATGCCCCTCTACGGAACTGCCCTGCTTGCCGGATGCCACCTCACCGGCATCCTCCTCGGTGAATTACTTGGCCGCGCCCTTGGCGTCCAAGCCAACGTCGGAGGCGTAGGTATCGCCATGCTCCTGCTCATCGCCGTACGCTTTTACGGACATAAGCACGGATGGCTCCAAGTGAAATCCGAAGAAGGCGTCAATTACTGGGCGGCCCTCTACATCCCGGTCGTGATCGCGATGGCCATGCAGCAGAACGTCGTCAAGGCCCTAAGCGGTGGCCCCATGGTCTTACTCACGGCGATCGCCACCGTCACGGCTTGCGCCTGTTGCGTCTCATTCATCAATCGTCGCGAAGTTATTACGGCGGACGAAGCCCCTAAGAACTAAGAGCCATGAATACGCTTCTCCAAAAGCTTGCCGTCGATAACGGCCTGATTCTTTCCTTCGCCATCGTCGGATTGGTCGTTTTCTGTTCTGGTTTCCTCTCCCGGAAATTGACCTTTGGTCGCGTCCAAGGCTCCGCCATCGCAATTCTCATCGGACTTACCCTCGCCTATGTCGGTGGCCGTATGACCGGAGGCAGCAAAGGACTCGCCGATCTGGCTTTCTTCAGCGGACTTGCACTCATGGGCGGGAATATGCTGCGCGATTTCGCCATCGTCGCCACGGCCTTTGAAGTCCAACCCACCGAAGCTAAGCGCGCCGGCTGGATCGGCGCGGTCGCCCTTCTCATCGGCACTTTCCTACCGTTCATCATTGGAGTCAGCATCGCGTATGCCTTCGGCTATCGCGACGCCATCAGCTTGACCACGATCGGTGCCGGCACGGTCACCTATATCGTCGGCCCGGTCACCGGTGCGGCCATCGGCGCCAGCTCTGAAGTCATCACGCTGAGCATCGCCGTCGGGGTCTTCAAAGCCATCTTGGTGATGGTTACCACCCCGATGCTTGCGAAGTTCATGCGCCTGAAGACTCCTCGCTCCGCCATGGTCTTCGGCGGCCTCGCGGGCACGGTCAGCGGCGTTTCGGCCGGGCTCGCCGCGACCGACCGCAGTCTCGTTCCTTACGGCGCGCTCGTCGCAACCTTCCACACCGGCCTCGGCTGCCTGCTCGCTCCTTCCCTGCTTTATTTCATCGTGCGCGCCCTCGTCTAATCGACCATGCCCGACCTTCCGCTTATCGCCCGTGCCAAGCAATATGGCAGCGCTGTCGCCTTTCGTACCCCTGTCGGGACGACTACCTATCAAGATCTGCTAACGCGCTCAGCGTCCTTGGCGTCTACCCTGCTCGCCGGGCAGCCTGACCTCAAGGAAGCCCGCGTGGCTCTACTTGCTCCTGCCGGAGCCTCCTACGTCGCCGCCCAATGGGGTCTCTGGCGCGCCGGAGCCGTCAAAGTTCCGATCTGCCTGACCGCGACCGAGCCTGAATGGGAATATTCCCTGACGGATTCCGGGGCCAGTGCGGTCATGGCGGATTCTGCCAGTGCTCTTAAAATCGGGCCACTCTGCCAACGCTTGGGCATTCGCCTTGTCGACATCGATGCTGCCAAAGATTCCGCAGGCCCGCTGCCCGAGCTCACGCCCGACCGACGGGCGATGATCCTCTACACCAGCGGCACGACCAGCAAGCCGAAGGGCGTCGTGACCACCCATGCGCACATCGCAGCGCAAATTGAAAGCCTCATCCAGGCCTGGGAATGGAACAAAGAAGATCGCATCCCCTTGTTCCTGCCGATGCACCACATCCACGGCATCATCAACGTGGCCTGTTGCGCGCTTTGGGTCGGAGCAACCATCGAGCCGTTCACCAAATTCGATCAACCGGCCATCCTTGAGCGCGTCAAAGCGGATGCCTATACACTCTTCATGGCGGTGCCTACGATTTACGTGAAGCTGATCCAAGCGCTTGAAAGCAGCGATGCGGCCGAACGAGCCAAGGTCGTGGCCGGCTTCGCCCGCCTGCGGCTGATGGTATCAGGCTCCGCCGCTTTGCCTGCCTCTGTCCATGAGCAATGGACGGCTTTGACGGGGCAGAAACTCCTTGAGCGCTACGGCATGACGGAAATCGGCATGGCCATTTCCAATCCGCTCCGCGGAGAGCGTCGTCCGGGTGCCGTCGGTCAAGCCCTCCCCGGCGTCGAGATCCGCCTCAAAGCCGAATCTGGAGAAATCATCACCACCGAAGACACCCCCGGAGAGATCCAAGTACGCGGGTCGAACGTCTTTGAAGAATATTGGGGCAAACCCACCGCCACGGCGGAGTCATTCGACGCCGAAGGTTGGTATCGCACTGGCGACATGGCGGTATTCGAAACCGGCTACTACCGGATCATGGGACGGCTGTCCGTCGATATCATCAAAAGCGGCGGGTATAAACTTTCGGCCCTTGAAATCGAAGCCGCCTTACTTGAGCACCCCGACATCGCGGAGTGCGCCGTCATCGGTCTGCCCGATGATACCTGGGGCGAAGCCGTCAGTGCGGCCATCGTCGTCAAAGGAGAAGCAAAACTCGAACTTCCGACGCTGCGCGATTGGTGCAAATCACGGCTTTCCGTCTATAAGATTCCGCAACGCCTCTCCGTTGTGAAAGAGCTCCCCCGCAATGCGATGGGCAAAGTCACCAAGCCGGCGTTGAAGACCATGTTCTGAGGTCTGGCTCAAGGCCTATTAAAGACACTCCCACCGCCTTACCTGCGCATCAGGGATGCGGGCATAAAAAAGCCGCCGCTCCCTCGCGAGAACGGCGGCTGATCTGAACGTAAGAGACTTAGAACTTACGACGAACGCCGAGGGCCCAGATGTCGGACTTGAATGTGCTCACTTCTGCCCGAGCGTAGCTGAGGTCGAGCGAGTAATCATGGGTCAGCATCTTGCTGACCGTGAAGCCCAACTGATTGTCGTCATGCTCACGGACATAGGAAATCCAAGCGCCAAAACCCGCGCCGAGCGCTCGGTGTAAAGCGACGGTGTAACGCTCATTAGAACCAATAGCGAGGGCGGCATCCGCGATGCCGGCCACGTTCTTAAAACGATAGCCAGCTTGAATCAGGTCGCTGCCATTACCCAAGTCACCACCGACATTAGTGGCAGCCTGCACGAAAGCTTCGGTCGTACCAAGGTAAGCGGTCGCGCTTGCGGACCACTCATTCATATGACCGGCAACCCCGGAAGTGCTGACCTGAGCATAGGTTAACGACACATTATTAGCGAATAAGGTCGAGGGAGCGACCGCGGTCTGCCCGAAAGCAGAAGCGGCCGTGAGGAGGGTGACGAGGGGGAGGTATTTCATAGGGTAATAATGAGGTAGGGGTATGACAGGGTTTATCACAAAAGGTTCCATGCCCTTCGGCTACTTGGAGTAGGCAAGTAAATAGGTCACCAAAATCACCATCGCCTGACTACTCTAAGAAAGCCCTTTCATGCTTAGTGAAAATAAATCATCGATGCAGGCAGAAGCCGCAAAACTGAGCGGGAAAGGAGACCCAATGGGCGGATAGGGTCGCGAACCTGGCTTGTCAGTAGCCAGAAGAAGGCGAGAATCGACCTACCCCACCATGTATCCCTCAGTCTGGCCTGTCTGGTATCGTTCACTGCTGGGGTTGCTCTTGGGCTGCCTCGTGGGTTTGGCCGCTGAGCCGCCTGCCAATCTCGTCGAACTACGGGAAGCGCGACGGCAAGCGGCAAACCGGCCGAGGCGAATTATTTTTAATAACGACGGAAACGAACCCGTGTATAAAGCGGAAGATAATTCGGCCGAAAAACTTCTGGCCAGCCGCACCACGCCTTTGGTCGGATCGCAGGTGGATAGCATCTTTTATTGCAGCTGGAGTTCCGGCTTCGGCTTGTTCACCCACGACACCAAAGTTGGTCAGGTCTTCAGCACCAAGGAAGGCCTCTTCGCCCCTAACCGGACGGTCGAACTCCTGGCGGCCGGCACCGATCCCCTAAAAGTCACCACAGAATTCGGACATAAACACGGCATGGAGGTGCTTTGGTCGTTTCGCATGAATGACACACACGACGGATCGGCTACCGACTATGGTCCGATCATGCTTAGGGCGAACCGGCTCAAGACCGAGCACCCGGAATACATGATCGGGACGGCTCAAAATAAACCCAAGTTCGGTGTCTGGACCGCCGTCGACTATACCTTGCCCGAAATCCGTGAGTTGGCTTTCAGGTATGTCGAAGAAGTCTGTCAGCGTTACGACATCGACGGCGTAGAATTAGATTTCTTCCGCCATCCGGTATTCTTTCGCCGGGCAGCGATGACCGGCACGGCCTGCGACGACCATGAGCGGGCGCTCATGACCGAGCTCATGAGTAGAATCCGAGCCATGACCGAAGCCGAAGGCTTACGTCGCGGGCGCCCCATTCTGGTAGCCGTTCGCTTGCCCGATTCGGTGGAATATTGCCGTGAAACCGGACTCGACCTCGAGCAATGGCTTTCTGGCGGCCTCATCGACCTGTTCATCCCCAGTGGCTACTTCCAACTGAACGAATGGGAATACAGCGTCGAATTAGGCCATCGATACGGGGTCAAAGTCTACCCTTCCTTAGATGAATCAAGGGTCCGCGACCTCCCGGCGAAAGCGATGCGCTCCACGGTGCTGAGTTATCGCGGACGTGCGGCGGCAGCCTGGCAAGCCGGGGCGGATGGCGTCTACCTTTTCAATTCCTTCGACCCTAAGAACCCGATTTGGCGCGAACTCGGCGACATGAAAATCCTTAACAAGTTAGATAAAGATTATTTCGCGAGCATCCGCGGCGCCGCCTCCGCCTCCGGCAACAGCTTCCCGTACCTCAGCCGGGTCAACGTACCGCTGCTGAATCCCGGCAAAGTCATCGCGGTCAAAGGCGGCGAAACCGTGCGATCGACCTTTAATGCCAATGAAGAAAACCTCGAAGGAAGATCTGTCGCCAAACTTTCGTTACAATTCAAGAACCCGATCGAATCTCAACAAGTGAAAGTAAGCCTAAACGGCATCGAACTAACGGACGGCCAGGCCCAGAAGAATCATTGGATAGAATATACGCTCCGCGGTTCCGACTTGAAGACCGGCCGAAACACCGTCGAAGTCAGCTTGCCGACCGGAGCAAAAACTAATGCATGGTCCGATCTCCGTTGCACCGTCAGGGCGAAAAAGTGAATTTACATCTATAATAAGTTGGCGAAGCCCATGAGGCGGAATAACTTCCTGCCCATGCTTGGAGCCATCGCTGGAGACATCATCGGGTCCGTCCACGAATTCACGGCGAACAGCGACCCTACCTTCCCACTCTTCGTAAAGCGATCTTGTCCGACCGATGACTCGCTGCTCACCTGGGCAGTCGCGGAGACGATTCTCAAGGGCGAGCGCGACTATAAGCCCCGGCTCGTCGGCATGGTGGCCTATTATGAGAAACACGGCCACATCGCACCCTTGCCGGCGGCCTTTGGCAGCGGCTTCAGCGGGTGGGTCTACGACGGGGCGCCGGGGGAACGGGATTCTTACGGCAATGGCTCGGCCATGCGTGTTTCGCCAATCGGCTGGGCGTTCGACGACTTAGAAACCGTCCTCGAGCATGCGAAGCTCAGTGCTCGGCCTTCGCATAACCATCCAGAAGGCATCAAGGGCGCCCAAGCCGTGGCCGCCTGCGTATGGGTCGCGCGAACCACGCATGATCCGTTGGCGGTACGTGCCACCGCCGAAAGCTTTTACGGCACTCTGCCCGACCTCGCCGAGATTCGCCGGACGCATCGTTATAACGAGAGCTGCCAAGGATGCGTCCCGGAGTGCCTGGCCATCGCCACCGGCACCAAGGACTATGAATCTGCTGTCCGGTTCGCGGCTTCGATCAGAGGCGATGCCGACACCTTAGCGGCGATTACCGGATCAGTCAGCCAAGCGCTTTGGGGCATCCCGAAATCCATCCGTCAGGAAGCCTTGGGCATCACCGAACGCTGTTACCCTGGAATGGCCGAAACCATCCTGGCGTTCGAAGCACGGTACGGCCAGGAGTAACAGACGGAAGGTGAAGTCATCGGCATAAAAAAGGCCTCCATGAAACGGAGGCCTTTTTTATCTAGTCAATGAACTTAGTCTACGTTTTGAGCCGTGAGAAACATGCTCTTACCAAGCGAATTAAAGAAAGCTTGGTAAGGAGCAGGATCGCTTACCGCAGCTTCCTTGAATTGAGCATTTGCACGCACCAGTAACTGTTTGGCGTTACGCGGACGCACGGTTACCGACATCCGTAAAGCATAGCCGTCAAGTTTCGTGGCGGTGATGGAACCCAACTCCAAGTCAGCCTTATCGATCACAAATCCAAGGTCCTGCAGGGTCGAGATAACCGTACGGAGAGTCTTAGTCTTATCCGTGGTATCAAAAGCGCGACTTTGGATTTGACGCAGCTGAACTTGATTGGCGCCGGAATCGAGCGCCGAACTGGTGGAATTTGAAACGCAGCCTCCGAGACTTAAGGCCAAAATAAGCATAACAATAGGACGTGTGATCATAAATTAGATTTTTTGGGCTTCAAGGAAGACGGATTTTGAAAGTTTTTCGAAGAACTGCTGATAGAGTTCTGGCTCACGGAGCCCCTCGAGGCGATTAAGCTGACCGTAACTATTCCAAACCATTCTTTGGAAAGTGGCACGTACCACCCATTCCGTTCCTTCTTTTCCGACCACCGGCTTAACGACGATACAAAGGCGAATCTTCTGTGATTTATCCATGGAGTTCGCCGCATTACCGCCGGCTAACAAGGCGACCATGAAGCGAGATCCCGCTTCGCTGGCTTCGCGGGTCTTGGATGCTACCAGGACGCCGAGTTTGGTTTCTGATTCATCGATCGTAAAACCCATGTCTTGAGCAACCCCCGCGCAGGCGGACAGGATATCACCTTCCTTGCCGCCGACAAACCGGCGGGATTCAAGCTGCCGGCGTTCTAAAGTATCTGGCTTGATTGCCAAAGCATCCTCCGGAATACCTTGCTGACAGCCCACGATGAATCCGGCCGTCAAAAGTAAAAAGATTGGGCGCATGACTTAGAACTTCGAAGTGTGGTAAGCCAGGTCGCGAACCTTGCCGAGCTTGTCGAACTTAACGATAATCGTCAGCGTGCTCTGAGAGCGCTCGGCGGCGGCGGCTGAACCACCGACAAAAAGCGTCAATGGGCCGTTCGCGGACGTGGCACGCACCGATGACGTCACACGGTCATAGATCCAGACCTCGCGCCCTTCTTCGTCGGTGGAAACAATGTTCGGCGAACCCAGCACTTCGGCGACGCCGGCATTGGCCATCCCTACCTTGATACTGCGCTGGGCGACACCGACCGAAATAGTGGCCTTATCATCCCCACGGACGCTATCGTGCACAGATTGCGGGTTAAGGCAGCCAGTCAAGACGATGACTGCGAACAGGAGAGGAAAACGCTGGGGCAACATGCGT
>CAILOT010000131.1:0-14862 GCA_903835965.1 uncultured Opitutia bacterium | reverse complement strand
TTGAACTAGAGGCGGCCCATATGAATAAGAATAAAAATGAGGTCCCTGGTGACGAGGTTTCAGCCCCTTACGATCGTAGGAAAGTTCAGGGCGACGAGCGTTTCCCTAATTGGAAAATTGTGATACTCGGTTCTGCTTATGCGTGCCTAGTTTGCGGCGCATCAGGTATTCTCGCCAAGTTATGGAGCTAAGTTCCGCTTCCTGACTTTGAGCCTAATTCCCTTAATGGGCTATGTATTAAGTAGAATATGCATTTGATATTGCGCGCAAAAATCGGCCGGCTAAATTAGCAGAGTTGGCAGTTAATTTGTCCGCAAACTGTCCGCAAAAAAGCTCGGTCGTTGAAGTACAACGACATACAGAAGCAAAGTCTGACTTCGAATCCCATCCTCTCCGCCACTTTCGCTCAAATCCGACTCAAAAACCGCGCACAACGCGGTTTTTTTGTCAGGCGTTTATGCAAATCAGATCATATCTTGTCCAATGGTTGTCCAATGAAACCCACGCTCTTTTCCGTAAGTCTCAGGGCGTGCGGAGATTAACTCCGCGCTTGGCCAATTTCATCATCCCACGCTCTCTTCAGCTTAACTTGGCCTGAGTTCTGGTGCTCGGGCCTTTAAGCTGATGCTTCAGTGCGTCACTTGATGACGTCTTTCAGGTAGGACTTATTAAGCCCGAAGCACTGTCGAATGTGTCCGTCGGGATAGTTGCCATCCTTGTCCTTGGAATCGTGCGGGCGGACATGGATTACGCGGTTATCGAACTGGCCAGGCATTTCTTCGTAGCGCTTCTCATCAAAGGCCAATCGACATGTCAAAGTCGATATGTCGATTTAAGATAATTAAATCGACATGTTATGAAGTTTATTAACGTGGGGCAGGGCGGGATTGCCCGTGGTCCTGCCAGTTAATGCGGAGCTGGGCCCACCTGCCCGTAATGCAGGTTTTATTTCAGATTATAACCGGCGCTTCGACCCAGCTTCCCATTAGGTCGGAGCAGTCCAAGCTTGGCCAACGCTTCGAGGTCACGGCCGGCAGTGTCATGCGAGCACTTGGTCAAGTGTGCGTATTTCCCGGAAGTCATGTCTCCGACGAAACCCTCGAGCAGACGAGTCAGTGCCTTGCGTTGGCGCGAGTTAATCTGAGCGGTGGCCGCCTGATTCCAGAATCTAGCCCACTTGAGGACGCGTTCTACCACGACGTTAGAGCTATCCGCGGCGCGTCCTAGGCAGCCGAGGAACCAGACGCACCAACGGGTGGCCGCGAGCGTACTCGCTTGGGCGGTCTCGAGCTCCTTGTAGTATTGGGCACGCTCCTTGCGGATCTGGGCAGACAGGCTGAAGTATCGGCCGGCTCCTTGCTCGACTCGGGCAAGCAGTAGGTCGGTGGCGGCGCGGGCCATGCGGCCGTTGCCGTCCTCGAAAGGGTGAATAGTCAGGAACCAAAGGTGCGCAAGGGCGGCATGCACCAAGGGGTCCTGGCTCGGAGTTCCCGTGCAATAGGCCAGCCAGTCCTTCATCATGGCCGGGACTTGCTTAGCTGGCGGGGCTAGGAAGTGCACCTTGGGGTCGGTCAGGTTACCGGAGACCACGCGCATGGGGTCGCCGGAGGAGGGGCGCCATGCACCGACCTTAATCTTCTTTCCATCGCTGTAGCCGGTGGGAAAGAGGCAGGCCTGCCAGCCGAAGAGTCGCTTCGCGGAAAGGGGCCGCTGGGCGTTGCGGGTAGCGTCCAGGGTCATTTGTACCACGCCTTCCTCCTTTTGGTTGGCGGGCACCTTCACGCCGGTTTCGATGCCCAGGCGGTTGGCCAAGGATGAGCGTACGCTGTCGGCACGCAGGACCTCGCCCTCGATCGCGCTGCTCAGCACGGCGTTGTCGGTCAAGGTGATGAGTAGGGCCTCGTCGCGGGCTGAGCCGTCGAGCAACTCCATGCGGCCGTGCAGGCGGGAGACTGCCCGGGTGGCCTCGAGCAGGGCAGGGGTGACCGCGGCGGCGTCCACGGTCAGGGCAGGCCAGCCGGTGTGCTGCCAGATTTGTCCGCGTTGGGCTTTTGTGCGGTCTTCCTTCATGGAGCGAGGGTCGTGTTGATGCGTAGATTAGACAATCCTAATCTACGCAAATTTGCGTAGATTTATTACAGCCAATCACCGCACGCGCCGTGGCCTTCCGGTGCAATCGCCCATGGAATCATCCAAGGGGTCAGGCCGTACCCTAACGTAGGCGTAACTAGATTCGAGAATTTTAGGCGTTTTTAGTTACACCCTGAAGAAGGGTACGGCCTGACCCCCTTGTGACGACTGTCCCGTTTATCGGGGAGATTTTCGCCTGGGTCGCGGCGCAGGCGATTCGCCCAACTCAGCCAGTCGCGCCTTCACCAGATCGAGGAGGAGCGGGACGTCGGGTTGCCAGTCGACGGGCACCAAGAAGCAATTCTTACGCACCACGAAAGGGCTAAGGCGTGGACGGAAAGCTTCGATCACGTGTGGACTCCAGGGTGCCAAGGTCAGGTGATTTTTAGAAGCACTAAGGCCGAAGACATAGTGGCGACCGAGTCGGATTTGCGGAACATTCCACGCAATCACTCCCTCCAGCTCATCTGACGTACTCAGGATGGATTGGACGATGGAACGTAAGGTCCGAGCTTTCACGGGATCGACCGAACCGAGGTAGGCTTCGAGCGTTTGGTGACGTACGGCCGCACTCATCGTCCGGCAGCGTTGTAGCCCGGCAAGGTTACCCGATAGACGAGGACACGGTTCAGGTTTTCCACGATTTCGGCGCCAGCCTCGGCGGACAGCGCATCGTAAGTCTGGCCTAACATGGCTCCGCGCTGGCTGATGAAATCGTTATCGTTACCCACGAGTAGGAAATAGTCGTCGGGGAAAGCCAGATCACAGCAGGAGACGATGGTCATCGCTTCCCACTTGGCCGACAGGGAGTGCGAAGAAAGCGGACCGACTTGATGGCCCGCTTTCGAAGCCAGAGCGACGCCAGAGGCGCCGATGACATTGAGATCCAAGCCGAAGCGTGCGAGTTGTCTCGGATTCAATAGACTGATGAAATCTACCGGCTTTGCCGCGATCAGCCCGTGGGCCGGCGCTAACGTGGAGCCAGAGCCCTGTACAGCGGAGTCATATCCGGATTCAAATTTCGTCCCCGCTAAATTGGTCGCACCTTTCGTGCTGACAAGGAGGATGCTTTTATAAACCAATGGATGTTCGGCGTACCCGACGGCGGCCGCCGTGGACGCATAGCCAGATTTGCCAGAGCCGTTGCCGTTGCCGTCACGCGCAAGTAACAGAAAAGTCGTGCGGCTTAAGGCGATGATTTCCGACTGGGCGGCGGTCTTGTTTGCGGGCTTGCCTGAACCGGAGCTGCTCACGGTCGGAAGCTCGACGAGGTAGTGTTCCGTGGGCTTGGCGGGTGTCGCCTCTCGCGACAAATCATAAATGAGCAAGCGGGTGTAGGCTCGGTTGGCGTCTTTATCCCCCGGGCAATCTTGTCGGGGTGCGCTCTGCAGCATCGTAGCCAAATAGCGGCCATCCGGTGTGAGATCGAGGCCCTCCAATCCGTGATTATCGCGTCGCCCGCCGGTTTGGGATTTCACCGCCTGATCGGAAGTCGTAAAGCCTTTGAAAGTAGGAACGGAAAACTGGGGGAGAAAGGCGGTGGGCGGCGTAATCAAGCCCAGCATGCGGCCGGCCGAATCTACGTGATAAATCGTCGCGCCATATTCTTCGGAAACATAGAAACTGCCATCCTTGCAGAGTCCTAAGCCTTCGGCATCGACGGTAAGTTTACCGTCTTTAACCGGAACAGGGGAAAATCCGTGCAGCGTATCCCCGTCGGGATCCAACCCCGTCGTCAGATTACCTTTGAAGTCTAGGAGCGTGTGCGTCGACTTGAAGGCCAGCGTCAGGTTAGGTTGAGCGACGTTGGTGCGGCCGTAGTCTGGACGAAATGTTACCTCGAAGCGTTGGATGCGCGCAGGATAATCAATTAGCCCTTTCACATTATACCCGCGATCAGGCAACGTATAAAGAACGCCGGCATAACTGCCGTCGGGGTTGCGATGCCAAGTCTTGGGATCGATTTTAAAAGATGAGAACGAGCCATGGCTATCGCCACGCTCATCGAGAACGCCGATGGCGAGCTCGCCCATGCCGACCAGACCTTTGTTGATGAACGACGCTCCGTTAAAATTTACCGACTTCGTCTCGCCTGGGGGCGTCGTGTCGAGATTGGGTTTCGTATAGGATAATGAGCCAGCCCAAAGGGCATGGGCGGCGAACAGAGCGATGGTGCTTAAAGGGGTAGATTGCTTCATCTCACCAACGCTGGTGCCGTTGTGGGACGTTGCACAGTCAGCACTCTGTCAATTTACCGTGACAATTATGTCAATAATGGCTCGATCATCCCAAGGGGTCAGGCCGTACCCTAACGTAGGCGTAAATAGATTCGGGTATTTTAGACGTTTTTAGTTACACCCTAAACAAGGGTACGGCCTGACCCCATGTGATGATTCATTTCGGTGCCGAAGGGATTATAACGTTGTTCAAGAGACGCCGGCAGGTCATTGTGTCCTAATGTCGTCCGCCCCAGATGATGGGGAAGCCATGAAGCCTTTGGTCGTCAGGGCCAATGAGGCGGGCAAGCCTCACGAGCTAAAGCTCAAGGTCGAGATTCGCCGCGATGACATCGCGTTGGTGGTAAAGGTGGACGGATTAAGGCTCACCGCGGAGACGTGTGTGATCTGTCCTTTGGGCTTGGTGTCCATCCTTGGTGGACCAGACAAGCGCAAGTCGTTCACCTGCGATTGCGGCGACGGACGCTGCTCAAGCGGACGGATTCCGCATTCGTTCAACGTCGAACGCCGCGGTGACGAGCTGATCTGGTCGCGCACCAATTACCCGGCAGGCAGTAGTTCGGTGACTTTTGATTACCATCAGGCGTGTGTAGAGGTCTGCCGGGCATTGCTTGAACTTAAGACCGCCGTCGACGCGCACCCGAACGGGATCGAAAGCTTCGCGGGTATGATGCCGGGTAAGTTCACGTACGATGAGCTGCTAAGCTGTATCGAGCAGTCGAAGCTGATGGTGGAGAAGGGTGCCAATTCGGCAAGCATGGCATAGAGGATTTCGTGCTGGGTTTACTTTTCGCACAGGGTTGGCCTAACTGTCCCTATGCCTCGCGCGACGTTCCTCCTTTTCGCTCTCTTGATGTCCGCCGTCGCCGAGTCTGCCCAGACGCTCCGGCAGGTGTCGCCCTGGGCCGCTGGCGTGGGTCTGGCTGACCGGATTCCGGACCACCCGGAGGACTGGCCGCTGTTGACGGCGCAGTTTAGTCACGTGACGCCGGAGAATTGCATGAAGCCGGCTTCGCTCCGTCCAACGGAGCAGGCTTGGCGTTTCGATCAGGCGGACAAGTTCGTGGCTTTCGCGAATGCGAAGGATCTCAAAGTAGTCGGGCATTGCTTGGTCTGGGCCAAGGATGATCGGACGCCGGCTTGGTTCTATCAGGAAGGCGCTGCACCGGCTTCGAAGGAAGTTCTGCTGGGTCGGATGAAGTCTTACATCGAAACGGTCGTGGGGCGTTATCGTGGGAAGATTTCGGAATGGGATGTCGTGAACGAAGCTTTGGGCGAAGGGAAAGATTATCTGCGTGACTCGGGCTGGACGAGAATCGTCGGCGAAGAGTTCATTGCGTTGGCTTTCGAATATGCGCATGCGGTCGATCCTGCGGCCTTGCTGACCTACAACGATTACAACAACGAGCTCGATGGCCGGAGGGAGAAGATGTTGCGCTTGCTCGCTGCGCTCAAGGCCCGCAAGGCACCCGTCCACGCCGTCGGCCTGCAGGGTCATTATGAGATTGATCACGTGCCTTATGCGGAACTCGAGAAAACGTTAACCGCGCTCCGCGCCATCGGCATGAAGGTCGTGGTCAGCGAACTCGATATCGACGTCATCCCACGTAGTCGTTGGTGGGCCGACGGTAATATTCACCGTGCTGAAATGGCGAAAATAAATCCTTATGCTGACGGTTGCCCGCCGGAGATCCTCGCCCGGCAGGCCGAGCAATACGCGCGCCTCTTCAAACTTTTCCGCAAATACGACGACGTCATCGCGCGCATCTCGTTTTGGAATCTCCATGACGGTCAAAGCTGGCTCAACGACTTCCCGTGGAAGCGGGTGAACCATCCGCTGCTCTTCGATCGTCAGGGTCAGCCCAAGCCGGCCTTCGACGCCGTGGTGAGGGAACTCGTGGCGAAGGCTGAACCCCGTCAGGCGATCGAGAAGGCTCATGCCGAGATCTGGAAGCGCTTCGTTGACGAGCATGGCATCGTCCGTGATTACGTGGGCGAGCTTCCGACCCCTGAGGACTGTGGCTTGGGCAGGCCTAACGCGATCGGTTGGTGGAGCCCGATCGAGAACGGGCCGATGTTCACCGGCATGTATCTGAACGCCATGGTCGAGCGTGCCCTTCGCTCCGGAGCGGCCACGGACAAGGAACAGGCCCGCAGGCTTTCACAAGGGCTCCTCAAGTGCGCCTCTGTGTCGGATGTCTCTGGGTTCGTCGCCCGCGGCGTGGGCTCCGATGGCAAATGCCATTATCCCCTGAGCTCCGACGACCAGATGCATCCGTGGTTCCTGGGTATGCATGCCTATCTCCGGAGCGACATCCCTACGTCAGCTGAGCGTGCTGTGCTCGTTGCCAAGGTTCGTGAAGTCGCCTCCGTCCTCGAGTCGACTGGTTGGCGCGTGCCGTGCGACGGCGCGTTCAAAGGCGATTTCCGTGGCGGCTTTAAGGGCGAGCACTTCCGTGATGTGGTGCGTTATCTATATATGCTCCGCGCCACGCATGAGATGACGGGCGACGCCGTCTGGCTGGAGCGTTATCGCCAGGCCCTTGCTGCGAAGCCGGCCAAGTCGGCCGAGACGCGTCAGGAGATTTGCGCTCTCGGTTGTCCTCGCGACCTGCCGTTCATTCCCCAGATCGACAAGGGTAAGTTCTGGATCTACGTCGGTAGCCAGGCCGGCTTGGCCTGGCTCGCTTCTGTTGAGGTGGATCCAGTGGTGAAGGCCGCTTATCGCCAGGGTCTGGTCGTCAACGCCCAGTACGCGCTACCCGCCGTCGAGACGCATGCTCAGTTCGATAACGCCGATCAAGGCGTCTTCGGCAGTGCCGACTGGCGGTCCGTCTACACGACGTGGTTCCCGCAGCCCACGCAGGTCGAGGCCGAGCGGCTAGCCAAGATTGTCGACACCAAGAAGCGAGGTCCACGCAAGGGCTACGAGTCGTCCTCGATGCGCAACCCCCTTGCCGCTGCCGCCATCGTGGCACTGTCGGGTGATCCGGCCGGCCGCCCAGCTGTGCTTAAGGCGGTCAGCCATTACGACTACGCCAAGCTTAATATGGCGGAATTCTTCTTCGCCGAGTGCGCGTACTACGCTTTGCGTGAGGACAAGTAAGGCTTGGTCGGCGCGGGCTTGCCAGCCGACGGGGGAAGGGTAGATTGCGTCTGCCCCTATGAAGACCCGCCTTACATCCCTCATCGCCCTCGTGGCGTCCCACGTTGCCGCTTCGGCTGCCACCAATTACGCCGTCCAGCCGGTGCTCCATCCTGGCACGGAGAAGCGCCATGAATCTTTCAACGAGATCTCGAAGAAGGGTGAAGCGCAGCTCGTCTTCCTGGGCGACTCGATCACCCATGGTTGGGAGAGCAAGGGTAAGGCTGTATGGGAGAAGAATTGGGCACCGCTGAAGGCCGCAAACTTCGGCATCGGCGGCGATCGCACTGAACACGTCCTTTGGCGGCTCGAGCACGGTAACTTCGACGGCCTCAAGCCGAAGGAGATCGTCCTCATGATCGGTACCAACAACACCGGCCACCAAGGTCGCCCGCAAAAGGAACTCAACGGCGCCGTCTACGAGTGCACCGCCGAGCAGACTGCCGCAGGCATCAAGGCCATCATCGCCAAGCTCCAGCAGAAGTGCCCCGACGCCAAGATTCTGATCCTCGCCATCTTTCCGCGTGGTCCCGATAAGAACGATAAGTTTCGTCAACAGAACGAGGCCACTAATGCCATCGTAAAGGGCTTCGCCGACGACAAGAAGGTCTTCTTCCTCGATGTCGGCGCCAAGTTCCTCGAAGCCGACGGCACGCTGTCCAAGACTATCATGCCCGACCTCCTCCACCCGAACGATAAGGGCTATCAAATCTGGACTGACGCGATGGAAGCCAAGGTCAAGGAGCTGCTCAAGTAAGCCAGAGCATCAGGGCGTGGAAAGGGCCGCCTGGATGGGCGGCCCTTTTGTTTTGGCTGTGCTTAGGCCTATTTAATCGAAGCCATGTCGATCACGAAGCGGTAGCGGACGTCCTGCTTGATCATCCGCGTCCAAGCTTCGTTGATCTGCTGAATCGGGATCAACTCGATGTCCGAGACGATGCCGTGCTGCGCGCAAAACTCGAGCATCTCCTGGGTCTCGGCGATGCCGCCGATGCAGGAACCGCTGAAGTTACGGCGCGGCATGATCACGCTGAAGGCATGGACGGCCAGCGGCTGCTCGGGCACGCCGACGATGCAGAGCGTGCCGTCGACCCGCAGGAGCGAGAGATAAGCATTGAGGTCGTGCTTAGCGGAGACGCAGTCCAGGATGAAGTCGAAGGAAGAGGCATGTTTGGCCATCGCAGCGGCGTCGGAGGAAACGACTACTTCGTGCGCGCCGAGGCGGAGGCCATCGGCCACCTTGGATGGAGATGTGGTGAAGAGTACGACGTGGGCGCCGAAGGCGCGGGCGAACTTGACGCCCATGTGGCCGAGGCCGCCAAGGCCGACGATGCCAACTTTCTGGCCCGGACCGACCTTCCAGTGGCGGAGCGGGGAGTAGGTCGTGATGCCGGCGCAGAGCAGCGGGGCAGTGGCAGCTAAATCGAGGCCTTTGGGCACGCGCAGGGTGAAGGCCTCGTCGACCACGATGCTCGATGAGTAGCCACCCAGGGTGTGGCCGCCGATATGTTTGTCAGGGCTGTTGTAGGTGAAGGTCGCGCCGGTGAGGCAGAACTGTTCGAGGCCCTTCTGACAGCTCGGGCAAGTGCGGCAGGAATCGACCATGCAGCCTGTGGCGCCGATGTCGCCGACTTTGAGCTTTGTTACTTTGGCGCCGACCTTCGTCACGCGGCCGACGATCTCGTGGCCCGGAACGCAGGCGTAGTTCGTACCCGGCCATTCGCCGCGGGCCGTATGGACATCGGAGTGGCACACGCCGCAGAAAAGGATCTCCATCTCGATATCCGTTGGACCGGGAGCGCGTCGTGTGATTTGCAATGGCGCGAGGGGCGAGGTGGCTGAAGTGTTACCGTAGGCCTTGGCGGATGTAGTCATGGAAGGGAAGTATTCACGGGTAGGAGAATTCACCCGAGATGCAAGTCAGGGGATCTTTCCGGGTGGTGGACTCGCCGGATCACGCTCGAGCACCGCTTGCTCTATCGGGTGGCGAAAAGCCTCATCTAAATCCTCCAGTCCCGCTATCATTATTAGACCCAAGGCGGGCATGGTCAGCGCGACGGCCTTGAGGCTTACTTTTCCGACTTAGGGGCTTTGCCGTAGTAGGGGAAGGCGTCGAAGGCGTCGTAGGCTGGATTTACGCGCGGGTCACCTGTTTGTTGCATCCAGTGGTCGATGCGGCTCCGTAAGTCTTTGAGGGGCTCGCCATAGGTGGCCTCGGTCGCGACGTTCTGCACTTGGTCCGGATCTTTGCGTAGGTCGTATAATTCCTCGGCGGGCCGTTTGCCGAAGACGAGACTGATATAGCGTGCGTAGGTCGGGTCTGTCAGGTGCGCGAGTAAGACATCCTTAGTGCGACAGGTATCGACATCGCCATAGGGCCGGCCGTGCAGGAAGCGTAAATCCGGATCGCCCGCTGGCCAGCGATCAGGGCGCATATTACGGATATAGAGGAAATCTTTAGTGCGCACGGCACGCATCGGATAGCTTTGATGGTCGTGGCGGACGTCCGCATGCCGTTCGCGTTCGATAAAGACGGCATCTCTTGCGGTCGGCGATGGCTCTCCGAGCAAGAGGGGGCGTAGGCTACGCATGGTCATGACAGCGGGAGGCGTGATGCCCGCGAACTCCAGGAAAGTCGGAGCGAGGTCGCCCAGGTTAACGAAAGCGTCCGATTGTCTGCCGCTACCGAGATGCTTGCCCCAGCGAATCGCCAGCGGCACGCGTGAACCTTTATCGTAGCAATTGGCGAGTCCGCGAGGCATCTGCCAGCCATTGTCGCCCGTGTAGACAATGATGGTGTTTTCTAGTTCGCCGGCTTGCTCAAGGGCGGCGATTGCTCGCGAAGCTTCTTCGTCGAGTTTGATGATGCCGCCATAATAATTCATCAGATCACCCCGCGCTTCGGGGCAATCGGGTACTTCCGGCGGCACGGTGAGTTTGGCCGGATCGATGCCGGCTTGCTTGGCGACGTCGACAAAATCAAGTTTTCCGCCGCGCGTAGCGGTATCGGTATTGCCCAGCCAATAAAAGAAAGGTTGGTTGGCTTTACGTTGGGCGAGGAAACTGCCGAAGTCCTTGAATTTAGGCCCGACGGGATTTTCCTTCCAGCCTGATGCCTCATAGTTGCCTGGCGCCCATGGCTTGCTGTTGTAGCCCAGGGCGTAACCGCTGTCGCGGAGGAGTTGCGTGATCACCGGGGTGTCCTTGGGGAAACCGCTCCAAAGGTTGGCACGCTCGCCAAGTTCATGGATGGCGCGTCCGGTGAGTATGCTAGAGCGGCAAGGCGAGCAGGAGGGCGCCGGATTAAAGGTGTGGGTGAAAAGCATGCCTTCTTTGGCGATACGGTCGAAGGCCGGAGTGCGTGCCGCTGCATCGCCGAGTACCCCGGCTGTCGGCCAGCGCCAGTTGTCGCCGAGAATGAACAGGATGTTCGGTCGCTCCCCGGCGCGGCCACCGATGAGAAGTCCCGAAAGCAGGTAAAGCCAGAGGGCGGGGCGGGCGCGCATGAGGCCATTTCATGGCGGAAGAGCAGATTTGGCAATAGTTTGCGTTCGCTTGGTTGATAGGGTTGTTTTTTTCGCATGCGTCACCTTCGCCACCGCTTTATCGCCACTCTATCTGCGGTCATTACTTCGACGATGTTGATGGCCGCCGAGGCGCCGGCCAAGATTGTCATCTGGAAGCTGGATGACTTGAAAGCCGGCGAGAAGGTGCGGCTGGTGCCAGGTTTTAAGCGCGTGGCCGATTGGGCTGATGATAATAAGACCGTGGTGACGATGGGGATCATCTGCGAGAGCCTCTCGAACCCCAACGCCGACGATGTCGCTTGGCTCAAGAAGCATGCAATCGAGAACGGCGGACGCATCGAATTCTGGCTCCATGGTTGGGATCACAAAGCATGGGAAGAGAAGGGCGTGAAGATTTCAGAATTCAAGGGAACGCCTATCGAGCATCAGGCCAAGCACCTCAAGGATTCCTGCGAGCTCTTCACGAAGGTTACCGGTCTTACCTTCCATGTCTTCGGCGCCCCTTATAATCAGATCGATGAACATACGCCTGCGGCGATGGACGTCGTACCCGAGCTTACGTTTTGGATGTATGGGCCGAAGTCCGAGACTCAGCGACGCGTGATTCCGCGTTCCATCAATATGGAGATCGCGACAGGCAAGGTCAGTTACGATGCTTTCATGAAAGAATATAAGGCCAAACCTCAGCTGGGGCCGATGCTCATCCAGGGCCATTGTGGCATGTGGGATGACAAGTCGTTCGACGCCTTCACCAAGGTCGCCGCATTCCTTGCCAAGGAAGGCTGGATGACGAAAACCTGCGCACAGGCTTACGGCAAATAAGGCCGACCAGATTATTTGTGACGTAACCGCAGCGCGTTGCCGATAACTGAAGCGGAACTTAGGCTCATCGCCACGGCTGCGAACATCGGTGAAAGCAACCAGCCGGTGAAAGGGTAAAGGATGCCTGCGGCGAGCGGGATGCCCGCGGCATTGTAGAGCAGCGCAAAAGCAAGGTTCTGTCGCATATTGCGGACGGTCGCCGCGGAGAGTTGGCGCGCGAAAGCGATACCGCGAAGGTCGCCTTTCACCAAGGTAATCTCAGCGCTCTGCATGGCGACGTCCGTTCCGGTGCCCATCGCGATGCCGACATCAGCCTGCGCCAACGCGGGGGCGTCATTGATCCCGTCGCCGGCCATCGCTACGGTGCGTCCTTCCGCCTGAAGGCGCGCGACTAGGGCGCTTTTGCCGGCAGGGGTGACTTCACCATAGATTTCTTCGATGCCGAGTCGCCGCCCGATGGTCTGTGCCGTGGTGACTCCGTCGCCCGTGGCCATGATCACGCGGATACCCGCGGAGCGCAGCGTGGCAAGGGCTTCAGGCGTGCTCGTCTTGATCGGATCCACGATCGCCAACAGGCCAGCAAGGGTGCCGTCGCAAGCCAGATAAATGACGCTCGCACCTTCGGCTTGGAGTTTTTCGGCTTCAGATTCGAGGGGAGTGACGCGGAGGCCAGCCGCTTGCATTAGCGCGGTGTTGCCAAGCAACAGGGTTCTTCCGTTTATGAGACCGCGCACGCCTTGGCCGGTGATGGAAATAAAAGCTTCGGCTTTATCTAAAATAAGATTTTGCGCCCGGGCGGCGTTCAGCATCGCGGCGGCCAACGGGTGTTCGCTCCCTTGATTGAGGCTGGAGGAAAGGCGTAGGATCTCGACGGGTGTAAATGGTCCAATCCCGATTGCATGGCTGTAGGTCGGCCGGCCATCCGTAAGGGTGCCGGTCTTATCGACGATCAGCGTATCGACGCGGCAAAGGTTTTCGACGGCGGCGGCATCACGAAACAAGACCCCATGCGTGGCGCCGCGCCCCCTGGCCACCATGATGGACATCGGGGTGGCGAGGCCGAGGGCACAGGGGCAGGCGATGATCAGGACCGAGACGGCATTGATCAGGCCGAACACCCAGCGAGGTTCAGGCCCAAAGATACCCCCGCCGAAAAAGGCAAGAATGGCGAAGCTGACGACACCGATGACGAAATGCCCTGCGACCTTGTCCGCGAGACGTTGTAAGGGGGCTTTGGTCCTTTGCGCATCGGCGACGAGTCGCACGATCTGGGCAAGCAGGGTAGTGGAGCCGACGTGTTCGGCTCGCATCATCAGCGCGCCATTACTGTTCAGCGTCGCACCGATCAGCCTATCGCCCGGACGCTTTGTCACGGGTAAGGGTTCGCCCGTAAGCATCGATTCGTCGACCGAACTCATGCCCTCGATTACGACCCCATCCGTCGGGATTTTTTCGCCCGGACGGACGCGTAACTTATCGCCGATCTGGACATCCGAGAGCGCGACATCTTCTTCCGTTCCATCGAGACGGATACGTCGGGCGGTCTTGGGCGTTAAGCCCAGAAGAGACTTAATCGCGGCGGAAGTTTGCGCCCGGGCTTTCAGTTCGAGGACCTGACCGACGAGCGTGAGTGTGAGAATGACGCACGAAGCTTCGAAGTAGACGGCGATACGGCCCATCGAAAGGAAGGCATCGGGAAACGCCTGCGGAAACAGAGTGGCGATGACGCTGTAAACAAAGGCGGCGCCGGTCCCGAGGCCGATCAGCGTCCACATGTTCGGGCTGCGATGAACGACGGATTGCCAGCCGCGGACGAAGAAAGGCCGCCCAGCCCAAAGCACTACGGGCAAGGAGAGGAAAAGTTCGACCCACGATTGCTGGGCAGGCGGCAACAGTCCCAGGTGATGTCCGAACATTGAGAAGAAGGCCACGATCGCCGTGAAAGGCAGGGAGTACCAGAGCCGATGCCGGAAGTCGGTCAGCTCCGGGTTCTCGCCTTCATCGATGGATGGGAGCATCGGCTCGAGAGCCATCCCGCACTTCGGACATTCTCCTGGATGGTCCTGGACAATCTCGGGATGCATCGGGCACGTGTAGATCGCGCCATCTGGCGTCAGTCCCGTCATTCTCGATGGGTTAGTTTTGTCGCCACCGCAACACGTCTTGGCTGAGACGGGCTTCAGGTAGTGGTCGGGGTCAGCCTTGAATTTAACCAGACAAGCTTCCCGGCAGAAATAATAGGCGGTGCCTTCGTGCGCGTATTGCAGTCCGGACTTCAGGTTGACCTTCATGCCGCAGACGGGATCCCGTTGGTCGGAGTGTGGAGCGGGAGGCATATGAATGTTATATTCGTTAAAACTCCCGAGGCGAGATAACGCCACCTTGTCCGACAGGCAGAAGTCCCGCTTCTGCGGGGCAAGAAAACCTTACTTGCCTTCGAGTTTCTTCAGGTATTTCGCAGGGTTCTTCTCGAACTTGGCGATGCAGGCCTTGCAGCAGACTTTGACCGTCTGGCCTTGGTAGACGAAGGAGGCTTGCTCGCCCATCGAATCAAGGTCGTTGTCGGAGACGATGCACGTCTTGAGCGGATAGGGTTTGAGTTCGCCTTTGGTGGGCGCCGGTGCCTTGGGCTCGACGGGTTTGGTTTCCGTCGAGGTCTTAGGTAGTTTCGCGAGGAATTTAGCCGGAGAGGCATCAAATTCTTTGCGACAATCGGCACAGCACAGTTTGATTTCTTGGCCTTCGTAGACGAACACGGTGGGTTTGCCTTCCACGCCCAGTTTCTCGTCGGACACGATGCATTTATCGAGCGGGTAAGGCTTGGGGCTCGCGGTTTCGGCGGCGAAGCCGCCAAGCGTGAATGCTAAAAGAGAGAACAGGATATTTTTCATAAATTTAGAAACGCGTGAGCAGGCCGATGCCTGTGCCGAAGTCTGAACTGTAGCCGGCGGTAAGCGAGAAACTCTTGGTCAAAAGGTAATTCAGGTTCGCCAGGCGTGAA
>CAILOT010000130.1:0-3397 GCA_903835965.1 uncultured Opitutia bacterium | reverse complement strand
GCCTACCGCGCCATCCACACCGAAATCTCCCGCCTCACTCTCGACACCAAGATCCTCCCCTGCAATGGGTTAACTGCCTAAACGGCACCATCGGCCAAGCCAATGACCTCCCCCTGCTTCTACCCCCAGGCAGCTCCTCCCCATCACTTTCCGTCACCCGGGCAGAAAAAGGGGTGTTCCTTGAGCCGATCGGCAACAGCACGATCATCGTCAATGGCAGTCCCTCCCGCCAAAGGATAAACATTCAAGATACCACGACCGTACAGTTTTTGGATTCCCTCCTAGTTCTATCACCAGATCAAGTCGAGCCCTTCAACTCCGTCAACACACGTACATGGGTTCTTTTCGATGCCCAGTCGGGCGATCAATTAGGCGAATTTTCCTCCGACAAACTGCTCGATGTCGCCGCTCAGTTAGGTCGGGCGCCCGACACCCTCGCCTGTACGCCCCAAGGTTTGGAAATCGGTTTCACGCTTTCCCAGATCGCCCCGCTGCTCTCCACGCGCAGCGCCGATGAAACGCACGCCAAAATCACCGCCAAGCCGACCTTGACCGAAGAACAAAATCGCGGCGCCCACATTTGCCCGGTCTGCTGGACGCGCTTCGACTCAGGCGATGCCTTAAGTATCGCGGTTCATGAAAACCTGCGCGGCGATCCGATTTTAGGCTCCGACGCCCGTCTGCGCTTTCAGCCCACCCGCTTTAACGATCAAAGCCTAGCCCTCGATCCGATGGGCCTGGCCTGTACCGATATCGCTTGCCCGCATTGCCGTCGGCAACTTCCCCCAGGCTACCTGGACATGCCTCACCGGATCATTTCGCTCATCGGGGCGCCCAGCGCCGGTAAATCATACTATTTGGCCGCCTTGACCCGCGTGCTTCAAGACCGTCTGCCCAACGACTTTCGACTGGCCTTCAAAGACGGCGATCCGAGCGGCAACATGCTGCTCAATCAGATGCGCAACACCCTCTTCTCGGCGGCCACGCCCGAAGAAGCCCTCATCGGCAAAACCGCACTCGAAGGCGCGACCTACGAAAAACTTCCACGCCTCGGCCAGATGGTCTCCCTCCCACGCCCTTTCATTTATTCCATCAGTCGACCCGGCCAACAACGTCAGGAGATGTCGATGATTCTTTACGATAACGCCGGCGAACACTTCGAACCAGGCATTGATATTCATGAATCGCCCGGCGCGATGCACGTCGCCAACTCGGCTGGGCTTATCTTCCTTTTCGATCCCACCGCGAACGCTCGCTTCAAAGCCAAATTAATCGGAGCGGAAGATCCGCAATTCACCCTCAAGGGCCGCGTCGACCAACAGGATAGTATCCTCGCTGAAATGGAAACCCGCATCAAACGCGTTCTGGGCTTGAGCCAAAATCAACGCATCGCCGCCCCGCTCGCCTTCGTGGTCGGTAAATCTGATACTTGGGAAAAACTGCTGAGTTCCCCCCTTGAGCCGGTCATCAAAGATTTCGCCCTCGACCTGAAAGCGACCCAACGAAATTCCGACCGCGTCCGGGAAGTGCTCGTCGCGCTTTGCCCCGGCCTCGTCGCTTCCGCCGAATCTCTTTGCAGCCAGATCTGCTACTTTGCGGCCTCATCTTTCGGTCACATGCCGGTCGTGATTCAAACCGGACCCAACAAAGGTCGTATCGCACCTGACCCGCAACGGCTGGTTCCCGCCCACGTCGAAGAGCCTGTTTACTGGCTGCTCCATCTTTCCGCCCCTGAAATGATCCCCGCCGCTCGCACCGTCGCCGGTTCCGCCGCCCAACGTTAAGCCCGATGCCTCTCCAACTTATCTTCACCTCTGCCCCCCAAGGGCTCGTCGCGGGTCGCTCCGGATTTTGTACAGTCGCCCGGCATCAAGCGATGCCCGAACGGCTGGCGCAATTGCTCGAGTCCATCGGCACCCCGCACGAACAGCCCGCCGGCGCGACCTTCACGTTCCGCACCTTGGTGGCATCAGATAAAACTTATTACGTGCTGTCGCGCTTCGTCGCCCGCGGTCTCGACTACACGCAACGCGATAATCGCTTGGCACATCATCTGGTCTTCACCCAAGAAGAAGCGGCCATCCTCCCACCTCCCCCCGCCCTGGCTGCCCGCTGGAAAGGCTGGCGTGACGAATGGACCTCTGCTCCCGAATGGCTGGCCGATGAAAATAAACCGCTGTCCCTGGACTCCTATCCTCCACTCTCCCCCGCGACTTCATGGCGCGAACTTGCCGGCACGGGCGCTAAGGCCGCTTGGTTAGTCAATGAATCCGGACCCGCGATGGTCGGCTTAATTAATTTTCCTGAAACCCTCCAAAGTTTACGGCTCCTCGCCGAATCCGCCAATTTGCTCGGTAAGACTGCCTGGGCCGCCACCTTCACCACCGACACGGCGACGACCAACGCCGACGGTTTCACGTGGGCCATCGGCGCCACCAAAGGCCGCCCGATCATCGATCTGGCTACCGCCACCGCCCAGCCCGCTCCGATTGGTCAATTCGCCCGCCAGGCCGCCATGGGTGTGACCGCCCAAAAAACTACTGCCGCCCAACCATCGCGACCTGACAAGCCGACTCCGAAGTCTCCTGGAAGCGACTCCAGTTCCAAAGGTCTTATTATAATCGTGCTCGCACTCGTTGCTCTCGCCGCTGGGCTTGGCTACTTATTCCTAAACAAATCCACCCCACCTCCGCCCGAGGTTCGCGTCGTCGCCACCCCGCCAGCCGTCGATATGGCCAAGGCCGATGACATCATGCGCGCTGGCCGCGCCCTGAATGACGTCAACGGATTCTTAGCCCGGGAAGATTACGTATCAGCAGCTAAAATCTGGATGGAAACAGTCGCGATCTCGCCCTCCTTCTCGGAAAAATATACCACCGATAATCTTCCGCGGATAAAAGCCAAATACGCCGCCGCTACCGTCGCCCAACTGACGGCCAGACTCGAACGTCCAGGCGCGACGGCGGATCCGCGCGGAACCCGTGAAATAGCCAACGAAGCCAACGAGGCGATTAACGTGGGCACCCAATTGCAGGTTCCTCAAGATGAACAATGGAAACGGCTGACCGAAATCGGTACCCGGGCGCTTTTCATCGCCAGCTTAGACATCCGTCCGACACTCGTCATCTTGGGTGAATGGGGCTCCTCCGACACCGGACCCAATGCGCCTTCTCAGGCGGACTTCAAATTAAGCGCTGCCGCTGCCGACAAGATCGCGAAATTCGTAGAAGCTTCCGGCGCCACGACCGCTACCTCGGTCTCGGCCCGTCTCCGTCTGCTTCCGCTCAATTCCTTTCACCAACGCGACGCCCGAACCAAATACGGTAGCGCCGAGATTCGCCGTACCCCTAAATCCGACTGGATCGAAGCTCAATCCTCCCCCGGTCGCCAACCGCCG
>CAILOT010000129.1:0-3834 GCA_903835965.1 uncultured Opitutia bacterium | reverse complement strand
CGATTATTTCAGCTTCGATACCTCCGCATTTACGACTTCGGATAACACCGGAATCCATAATAGCCTGTGGTCGATGTCTTATAATTCGGGCACCGGCGATATTACCCTTACCGCGGTACCCGAGCCCTCGACCTACGGGCTCGCAATCGGCGCGCTGGCCTTCGCCATCGCCGCGATCCGCCGCCGCAAACGTCAAGAGAAGAAGTCCGAAAGCCTCTGAGATTCGAAAGCGGGTAATTCGACTTGAAGTTGCGGCCGTCGACCGCAACTTGAGGCGATGGTCATGACCCCATGGCTCCAGCCCGCCCTGCTTCGCACCCTGAGGGCGGGATATACCAAGAACGACTTCGTGGCCGACCTCTCCGCCGGCTTGCTGGTCGGTGTCGTCGCCCTCCCGCTTTCCATGGGGCTCGCCATCGCCTCGGGCGTGAAACCCGAGCAAGGACTCCATACGGCCATCATCGGTGGACTGATCGTCGCCCTACTGGGTGGCTCACGCGTCCAAGTTGCCGGCCCGGCCGGCGCGTTTGTCGGCATTTGTGCCGCCGGAGTTCTGCTGCACGGCTACGTCGGCCTGGCCCTCGCGACCCTGATGGCCGGATGCATGCTTCTGGGCTTCGGCGCCCTTCGTCTCGGTAAATATATTGGCTACATTCCCTTCCCGGTAGTCATCGGCTTCACGACCGGCATCGCCCTGATCATCGGTAGCACCCAACTCGGGCCCGCCCTCGGCATCGCCGATCCAGCTAAAGCCATCCCGGGCTTCGTTGGCCGCATGCAGCACCTTTGCGAAGGGGTTAGTCAAATCAAGTCGGGCTGTTTGGTCGTAGCCCTCGCGACCCTCACCGTCATCGTCCTCTGCCGCAAGATATCACTGAAGATTCCGGGCGCACTGCTCGCCGTCATCGCTGGGACAATCGTGATTTCATTATTTAGCGTAAGCGAACAATCCATCCCGACCATCGGCTCCAAATTCCAAGAAATCAGCGTTGGTTTCCATCTGACGAGTTGGACCGCTACCCTGCCCGACCCATCGGCCTGGCTCGCCAAGGCTTCCGATGTTTTAGGACTCGCCTTTGGCATCGCGCTTCTGGTCGGTATCGAATCCCTGCTGTGCGCCGTGGTTGCCGACGGGATGTCCGGAGATCGACATGATTCTGATACCGAACTGACCGCCCAAGGTTTCGCTAATATCGCTTCAGCTTGCTTCATGGGATTACCTGTCACCGGAGTCATCGCCCGCACCAGCACCAACGCCCGGGCTGGGGCGAAATCTCCGATCTCCAGCATCATCCATTGCCTGACGATCCTTGCGATCTTACTCATCCTCGCCCCGCTCGTAAAACTGATCCCCTTGGCCTCTCTGGCGGGCGTACTCCTCTCGGTCTGCTGGTATATGGCCGAACTCCCTCTTTGGCCGCGTTTATTCAAGTCTGGTGGCTCCGACCTTGCGCTCCTCGTCATCGCCTGCGCGGTCACGGTTTTTGTCGACTTGATCTGGGCCGTTGGCGTCGGCGTCGCCGTCGCTATCATCTTTCTGTTCATTCGTAAATTGTCGCACCCCGAAAAAGAAGAACCTGAAATCACCGAAATCTGCGAAGCGTCCGATGAAATCCTGCTCGTTCTTTCCGGACACCTCCATTTCGGCAGGGCTGCCGAACCGCGTACCGCAGAGTCGCGCATCAATTCCGGCGTCAAATACCTTAGTCTCGATTTTGAGCATGCGATCTTCATCGATTGTTCCTACGCCCAAGCCCTTCGCGCATTGATCCAAACTGCCCAAAAGAAGAGCCTGAGCATCAGCATCAAAAGCCTCCAAGGCCGACCCGCTAAGGACTTCGAACGTTTTGGCCTTAATAAGTTATTGCAGAGTTAAGCTCCTAACTCCCTCGGGTCTGAATTTTTGAGAGTGCGAAAAGGGATTCACCCTGCTTAGCATAAGGCGTGAGCACCCCTTCCCTTGAGAGTCTGAAAGAAATCGCCCAAGAGACTGCTTGGGCTGCAGGTAAGCTTCTCGCTGAGGGCGCTCAGATGAAGGTCAATGCCTCCACGGACGACGACGTGAAAATGCAAGCTGACGTCGATTCGGAGCACCTCGTACGCGATAGGCTCAAGTCAACGGGCATCCCGGTCATCGGCGAAGAACTCGGTGGCGATGCTTCCCTCTACGAAAGCGAGAGCCTCTACTGGGTCGTCGACCCGCTCGACGGTACTTACAATTACCTCCGTCGACAACCTTCCACCTGCGTCTCACTGGGTCTCATGCGCGGCAAAGAGCCGGTTCTCGGGGTAATCTACGATTTCACAGCGAAGAAGACTTACCTCGGGGTCGTCGGCGAAGGCACCTACATCAATGGCGCGCGCATCACGCCGGGCTGGGTCACCGACATCAAGGACGCGTGCATCATGACCGGCTTTCCCGCCGCCGCCGATAAATCCGGACCGGCGATGCAACTCTTCATCCAACAAGTCGGTCGCTATAAGAAAATCCGCATGATCGGCTCGGCCGCACTAGCCCTCGCCTATGTCGGCGAAGGAGTTGCGGATACTTATTATGAATCAGGTACGAACCTTTGGGATGTCGCCGCCGGTATCGCGATCATCAAGGCATCGGGGGGGCATTTCCGAATGGTCCCAACCGGAAAACGCCCGCTTAATTACGATCTTTGGGCCTCGTCTCACGTCGAGTGGACCCGATGACCTGCGCCTTAATTATCGACAAAAGACCCTAAAACCTCAGGGTTTCTTCCGTGGCCATCCTTTCCATCGTCAATCCGCTTCAGTCCCTCACGTTCGAAGGAACGATGATCCGTTATGCCGAAGCGATTCTTGGCCAGAAATATGGCGAAATCGGCTTCTGGCTCTCCCTCGCGATGGTCGTGATCTATCTGCCCATCCTGGGTCGTCTCGCGGCACATCACTTTTTTGGTAAAGACGGCACGACGGTCGGCATTGGTCTCACGGGAATCATTTCGGTAGCCCTGACTTTCATCGTCATCGCCATGGCGGATACGAGTTTGTCGAGCTTCGTCCCTAAAGCCGTGCAGACGCTGGTTATCTCACTTTGCGCCGGCACCGCCGTCCTACTCGTAACGAGCGCCGCCGCGCAGATGTTGAGCATGGGTTTCGGCCCCTCGCTTGGCCTGCAACTTATCTTTTGGAATATCGTGATGCTGGCCCAACTTGCCACGAAGTTTCTGACCGATTTCTGGAAGCACGTCTAATTCCACCCAGGCAGGCCAACAAACCGGCGATTGCCGGACAAGCCTCCCCATTGGCTCAGTACCAATGGGGAGGGCTTAACTTAACCCGTGGCTTGGAGGCCGGCGGCGATGGCATTCAGCGAAAGCAACATCTGCGGGAGCAACGCATCCGCTTCTTTGCGGTCGCCGTCCGCCACTTTCTTCCGCCAGTCTTTCAAGATGGCGACTTGCTGCTCGTGCAAGAGGTCGATGGCTGACTCGCGAAGCGCAATCACTTTCCGCAGACGCGGACGCCCTTCCGAAAGTTTCGAGGCCGAGAGTTCATCCAACATCTTGCGGGTCAATAAGTGCTCCGCCAAAATCCGTTTAAGGAAGAGATTCCGTAACTTCCGATCGGTGACCATGCTGCCGTACAGTTTCATCATACCGCGATTAGACGCCAAGACGCTGGTGGAAGCGTTCTTTAGCATGTAACGCAGGGGCGCCCAATCTTTGTATTGCTTACGGATGATTTCAAAACCCTTGGGGTCTTCGTCTTTCAGACGGGCCAAGGCCGAGCCGACGCCATACCAACCTGACAGATAGAAACGAGCCTGGCTCCAGGCAAAGACCCACGGGATAGCCCGTAGAT
>CAILOT010000128.1:0-8361 GCA_903835965.1 uncultured Opitutia bacterium | reverse complement strand
CCCGCGTTTCGTCGGCTTCGAACTCGGACAGATGTTCGCCCCCTTTGGAAAGATCTATTCCTTGGACGTCTACCGTGGGCTCATGGACGTAAAACAATGCATCGGCGCGAAGCATTCCTCATTACGTCGCGACCTGGAGTGGGAGAGATTGACGCTGCGTGATCAGACGCGCCCGGATTTCCGAGTATACACCGGCAACGACCTCGCCATCGACATGGTCATGTATGGCAGCGATTACTTGCTCGGTCTAAGTACTTTCGCTCCAGAGGCCTTCGCCTTACGGGATAAGGCCTGGGAAAAAGGCGAGGCGTCATTTTACGAAATCAATGACCTTTTGCAGTATCTCGGCTTCCTCGCCTTCCGCCCGCCCGTACCCGCCTACAAACATTCCGCCGCCATGTTCCTGAAGCTCCGCGGATGGCTGCAATGCGATGACACCCATCCGCTTTCGGCCAAGCGTCCGGATTCTGACCGCGAAATCCTGGCGGATATCGCCAAACGCATCGCCGCCCTCAGCTAAACCTATGTCCGAACCTTTCAAACTTACCCGCGTCGCGTCGCTTAAGACCGTCGCGGATTTCCGCGCCCATTGCGCTTCCATCGGAATCGAACTGCCGATTGAAGATACCATCGAAGCCGGAGCGGGCAACCCCCTCTCCCAGCCTATCTCTCAGAATAAAATCAACGGGAAGACCATCGGTAACCGCATCGCGATTCATCCTATGGAAGGTTGGGATGGGACGACTACCGGGGGCATCTCCGAAGAAATGAAACGTCGCTGGCAACGCTTCGGCGCCAGCGGTGCCAAACTCATCTGCGGGGCGGAGGCCATGGCCGTGCGGGCGGACGGTCGTGCCAACATGAACCAACTCATCATCAATGATGAGAACAAAGCAGGCATCACCGAACTCGTCGGCATCCTCAAAGCCGAACACCTCGCCCGCTGGGGCTCGACGGATGATCTGGTCATCGGCTTTCAGCTCACGCACTCGGGACGCTTCTGTCGTCCCAACGATAAGAAACGCTGGGAATCACGCATCGCCTACCGTCACCCAATCTTAGACAAGAAGTTTAACGTCACTTCCGACGATCAGGTCCTCACCGATGCCGACGTCGAAGAATTGATTCGTTGTTATATTAAGGCCGCCCGCGTGGCCCGGGAATGCGGTGCCGACTTCGTAGACATCAAGCACTGTCACGGCTATCTGCTGCATGAATTCCTCAGCGCCCACACTCGACCTGGCAAGTTCGGGGGCTCCTTCGAAAACCGGACTCGCATCCTGCGCGACATCATCGCCGGCATCCGGGCTGAAGGTAATCCCATTGATATCGGGGTGCGCCTCAGCCTCTTCGACTTCGTGCCATTCCGTCCGGACCCGGCGCTTTCGGTTCCAGGGCGACTCGGCCCCGGCATCCCCGAAGAGCATGCGCATCTCCTTCCCTACCGTTTCGCCTTTGGGGCGAACCCGGAAAAACCCACGCAACCCGACCTATCCGAAACCTTCCAATTCGTGAACATGCTCGGCGAACTTGGGGTCAAGATTCTGAACACCTCCGCGGGCTCGCCCTATTACAATCCGCACATCCAACGCCCAGCGGCCTACCCGCCGAGCGACGGTTATCAGGCCGCGCACGACCCTTTGATTGATTTGGCCCGTCAAGTGGATGCCGTTCGCCAGGTGAGATCCCGGGCGCCCAGCAGCCTGATCATCGTCAGTTCCGGCCTGAGTTATATCCAAGAATACCTGCCGCACCTTGCCCAATTCATTCTACGCAACAAGTGGAGCGATGCCATCGGCGTTGGTCGCGCCGTGCTCAGCTACCCCAGCATGCTGGCGGATGCGGCGAAGAACGGCGCAATGGAGACCAAATTCATCTGCCGTACCTTCAGCGACTGCACGACCGCGCCGCGCAACGGTCTCATCTCTGGGTGTTACCCGTTAGACAAATTTTATACCGCCAAACCCGAATTTCAGCAGCTCAAAGAGATCAAGAAAAACGTCGGAGCCTGAATGATCACGGACGCTCGAAGATGAGCAAGTGCTGCCAAGGTAAATCGGGCTTGTTCACCACGAACCTGAAACCAGCCGCTTCGAATTCCTTACGTGCCTGGACCTCGGTCATCTTGTGATGAGGCTTGATGGGGACGTGCGGATCTTCGGCCCGGTATTCTAGGAGATAGATGCGTCCCTTGGAGCGCAGGGCGCGACGCAAGGAGGCCAGCATTTCGACCGGGTGGTCGAATTCGTGATAAGCATCGACCATCAAGGCGGCGTCAAGAGAGCCGTTGGGTAGTTTGACGTCTTCAATGGTACTCAGGTGAGGCTGCACATTCTTTATGCCGAGCTTAACGGATTCCTTCGTCAAAAAATCAATCATCTCGGGCTGGATATCGACCGCGACGACCTTTCCGCGTGGAAGCTGCCGAGCGATCCGGAAAGAATAATAGCCTGACCCTGCGCCGATATCCGCGATGACAGCGTCGGGTGCCAGCTCCAAGGCGGCAATTGCTTTAGACGGGGCCTCTTCCTTTTCGCGATCGGAGCGTTCGAGCCAGCCGATACCCGGATGGCCCATCACCTGGGCGATTTCGCGACCTTGATAGACCTTACCGATGCCATCGGGAGAAGGCGGACAGACCTCGTAGCCTAGCTTAGCAGCTGGCAAATCGGGCGTGGCGGAAACCGGCCGAGTCCAAAAGTAGAGACCGAAAGCCATGCTCAACAACATGACCGAGTAAATCAGCGGGTGACGGCGGAGCATTTTGAAAGACTTACGCCAAACCCAACGAGGGGCAAGACTCCCGATAGAGTCATTTCAATGGGGCACAAAAAGGGCCGAACAAAGTTCAGCCCTTAATAAACGAGAAGGAAGGGGGTAATTACTTCTTCGCTGGGGCGTTGCACTTTTCGCAAACCTTGCCGTCAGCCGCAGCCTTGACGCAGCAAGGATTTTGGCATTTTTCGCCCTTTTTATCGGCCTTATCGCAGCAACCACCGGCCTTAAACTTCGAGGACTCTTTGGTCGTCGTAGCTGGTTTGACGTCAGGCGAAGGAGTGGCTGCAAAAGCGACCGAAGCGCAGACTAGGGCGATAACCAGCATGGAGGTGAGTTGTTTCATGGTGGGTAAACGTTGGTGCAAAGCTGGAAATGCACAATCTGATTTCACTAATTTATCGGGCTGCGAACCAGCCCGCCGCGGCGCCCAGGGCGACCAAGAGGAGGATGTTCGTCTTTTTAAGGTAAAGCGCCGCACCCGCGGCGGCTGAAATCAAGAAGAAGACCCAAGTCATCTGCGACAGCAGCAGCGAAACCCCTAACCAAAAAACAGCACCCGCGGCGGCGGCGGTCACCAGCCCAATCACATCATGAAAACGTACATCCCCTACCCCCTCGTCAGCCAGCGGAGCGGCGGCGAGCAAGATGAGCGTGGAACAACTAAACGTAAAAATCGCCGGCACCAGGAGACCGACCAAAGCGGCCATCCAGCCACCACCCATGCCGAGGCTGCCGTTATAACCAGCCATGCAACCGATGAAACTACCGGCGAGCAGCAGCGGGCCAGGAGTGATTTCACCGACCACCAATGCATCGCCAAAAACAGGCTCCTTGAACCAGCCATACTCCACAACCGTGCGCGCTTTCCATACCCCCATCGCGGCGTAAGCACCGCCAAAAGAAGTCAGCACCGCAATCAGAGAAACCTCGGCAAGCTTAACGACGCCATCATCGTGACCGAAAATCGCCCAAAGCACCAAAAAGACGACACCGACCGGAATCAGAAAACGCAGCACACGGATGGCGGCAGACTTCAGGACTTCGGATGTTTCGGGCACAGCTTCTTCATCCGGCGGACGGATATACCAGGCATAGAGACCTGCCGCGACCGCCATGAAGGCAAAGGGGGCGCTGAAAAACATCCCAATCGTCGTTATACCTGCGACTGCTCGGCGAGGCGTATCGAAAAGAGCGGTCTTAAACAGACGGTAAGCCATGACCAGAATGATACCAGCAACAGCAGCTCGGGCGCCAGAGAGCGCACCGGCGATCAGAGGACGTTGACCAAACTGGTGGTATAAAAATGCCAAGACGGCGCAACAAAGCAGACCGGGAATCACAAAGAAGAGCGTGGCCAAAACGGCGCTCCGCCAGCCACCCTTCTTCCAGGCAATCCAAGCGACCAGCTGCTGGGCTTCGGGGCCGGGCAAGAACATGCAAAGCCCTAAGGCGCGGGAGAATTGTTCTTGCGACAACCAAGAGCGCTTTTCGACGCACTCCTGCTCAAGGGTCGCAATCTGAGCGGCCGGGCCGCCAAGCGAAGTCGCGCCCAAGCGCAACCAAAGGAGCCAATCGGACAGGGGCATCATGAGGTTAAAAAAACCAAACCCATCCACGAAGCGAACCTAAAACAAAAAGGGCCGACGTTAGTCGGCCCTTTTGGACGGAATAAAAATCTCCTTACTTCTTATCGCACTTCTTATCCGACTTCTTAGGCTCGATCTTCGAAGTTTTCTTACGATCACCCTCCCTGTCGTCATCCTTATCGCCGTCCTTGTCTCCGCCTTTTTCGCAACCACCCTTAGGTTTGACAACCGGAGCAGGAGGCGTGGTTGGAGTCGTTGGCGTAGTCGGAGTGGTCGTTGTACCACCAGCAAAGGCGATGGCGCAGGTGAATAAACCGACGAAGAGAGCGAAGAGCGACTTCATAGTAGTTAGAATTTATAGAGGTGTATCGGCCGATGGCAACCCCCTAAAGTCATGCATAACCACCCAATCAACCGTAGCGTTAATGATTGGTCAAAAGTCCGCTAACTCTCCGTAAACGGCCTTAGCCGCGGCCTCCCTTTCGGCCCATCCCCCACGCTATTGCGCAGTTGCGACCCCGCCTAAACGGTATTAATAATATAAAAGTGCCCCGTCGGACCCGAAAAGAGCCTCCTAATGACCCCATCAGGCGATCTGGGTTCAGCCTCATCCTCGCGCTCACCGTCATGGCCATGTTGGTCATGACGGTCATCATCGTGGCCTCTTTTCTTTCGGTCGAAGCAAGGCTCACGAGCAACCAACATTTGGCGATTAGGGCCAAGCTGAATAGCGTGGTCGCGCTGCGATTGGCCCTGGGACATTTACAACAAGAGGCCGGCCCTGATCGACGAGCGACGGCCCGAGCCGATATCACGCAGCCCGGAACGTCCGCGACTGGCCTGCGTAACCCGATGTGGACGGGCGTCTGGCGCACCGACAGGCCCAACCAACCTCCCAGCTGGCTGGTGAGCGGTAATGATCCAACCTACGCGGGTAGCCAGTCGGTTTCGCTCTCGGGGGCCGATCTTCTGCCGACGACATCAGCCTACCCGACGGCGACTTGGTTGCCGTGGGAGACGGATTACGGCAGCTCCTTACCCTCCTCCGACAGCCTCGTCACCCTTGTCGGCATATCCAGCGCCTCGTGGGCGGAAACTCGGCTCCCCAATGATGCCGTGGGCGACAAGCCCAGCGGCATCGTCGTCGTTCCTAAACTTGAGATACGCGAAAACGATGGCACGGGCTATCGGGTCAACGGCCGCTACGCTTATTGGATTGGCGATGAAGGCATCAAAGCCCGCATCAACCTAACGGACCCGCGAAGCACGAACAGCGCGGGTTCGGCCGGCAATCTGGCGGCGCTACGCAGCCCTCTTAATCCCGCCCTCGAGCTCCTGAGCGGTTTCACAAGCCTCTCGACCAATGCGGATTTTCCTAAACTAAACACTAACCGGGACCTGCTCCTCCTGAGTAATTCGCCCAGTTTAGGTAGCACGCAACGGCTCTTTCATGATATCACCACCAACGCTTCGGGGGTCATCGCTGATTCCTATAACGGCGGATTAAAGCGCGACCTCTCGCTGGCCTTCGAACTCTCGGATGCCGAATTCACCAAGACCGAATTCGGCTCCAGCTTCGATACCCCCGTCACCTCCACGGAGAACGGCTTTTCTATCGAGCGGATGCAAATTCCGCTTAACGGTAACATCATCCAAGTCGCACCGGTCTTCAATCGATTTACGCCAGAAAAAACGAACCTCCGCGGCCCAACTTGGTGGGCCTTGCGAGATTACCACCGCCTCTACAAGCAACTGGGATGGGATGCTGCTGGCGTCCCCTCACTGCAAGCGCGGACCCTATTTCCGAACGCCGGAAATATTCACACCATGTCGGACGCCACCCCGACCGATAATACCACCCTGAGGCAAAGACAGTACCTCTACTCATCCATTTATACGGGCGATCGCGTTACCCTTAATCCAAATGTCACCGACTTGGGCAAAATCGATGAGCCCAATTTAGCCAAGTGGCAGCAAGACCCTACGCCGATTCCCCGTCCCGTCAATTGTGCCGCCAGCCCCTATGTCTACCGCGTCTTCCTCGTATTTAGTTTCAGCAAAACGACCGTAACCGCCACCCCTGCCAAGTATGACTACGGACTTAACGTCACTCCCGTTGTCGTACTGCATAACCCCTATAATATTAAGTTAAAGTCAACGCCTGGTACCGGCCACTCCGCCCTGGCCCTTACTTTTACGGAATGGAATAACTGGACGTTTTCCGTCACTCAAACGACCAAAGACGCGAAAGGTAAGGCCGTAACCAAGAGTTACAGTTCGCTCCTCAGTAATTATTACGCACTTGCGGGTGGAGGCATCGTGAATGAGAGCGATATGTTCCGCGTCTGCCTGGATTCTTTGGAAATCGGTCCGGGTGAATATAAAATCTACTCGCCCAAAGCCGGCTACCAAGCTTGGTCGCACGTCGTGACGCTGGAAAATGCCTTAAACTATAACGGTGGGTTTGCCGACGACACCATCGCCTGGACCACTTTATGGCCAGGCTGGACAGCATTGGCTACCGACACTTTCGCCCTCAGCATCACCACTTCGAGTATCAGCCCCAAGTCGAGCAACTTCCGGACCCGGGCCTCCTTCGCTTGTTGGCCGGGTGATGATATTAATCCGGCCACCACCTCCTTCGATCTTTACAATAAATCCAGCGAACTGACGGAATTAACCTATCGAAACATCTCCGATGCCATCAATGGCAAGGCCGCTCCTTTAAAAAAACCATTGGCGTCGTTTAAAGAGAAAACCATCGGCGGAATCGCCCAACCCGGTGACGTCATTGCGGTTATTGAATTATCCGGAAAAACAGCAGTCAATTCCAGTATCCTTAACCTTGGCGTCAATCCGACTACACCCTCAGGCGCGTTCCCGCTCTTCAGCCACTCCAATCCCACGGCCCCTGTGACCCGGGCGGATGGGGCCGGAAGGTTCGACAACATCGAAGGCCATGGTTACGCGGGTGCCTCCCCCAGCTACCGGCTGAACGTCAGTACGCCTTCCAACGGCTGGCAGGATCTGATCCAAGCAGACACCGTTCTCACCGGCAATACCTTCGGCGGCTACGCTAACGTCAAAAGCGGCACGCTCGTCGGCAGCCTGAGCAGTATCCACACCGAAATCCCGCTCGTCGCCCCAACCTCGCTCGGCCAATACACACACGCAAATTTCGGCATGCGCGATCAACAACCGCTGCTTTGCATCGGCAATAGCTTCTCCACTCCGCTCATTTCAGACGAGACCAAGACTTACGAAACCAATACGGCAAAGAATTGGACCGATTATGATGCGAGCTACTTACTGAACAACGCCCTTTGGGATGGCTTTTACCTCTCTGGAGCGGCCCCGGATATGAAAATGATAAACACCCCGGCCATCGCCCCTCAACCCTCCGACCCCACGGAGAGCCTACTGAAAACCAGCCCTTACACAACGGCCGAGAAACGCAACTTGGCCCGGGTCCTCGATGACTTTTGCGGTATCACCGATTCCGACCTCGGCAACCTCCCCTTGCTCAGCAACCCAAGATTCCGGCTGATCGCCTCAGGCCAACCCGCCCGCAGCGCGGTCGGTGATTACAAACGTTCGGCCACCGTCTTACTCAACGACGGCACCTTTAACGTTAATTCGACTTCCGTCGAAGCCTGGACGGCCTTCATAGGTTCGGCGAAAAAACTCGCTTATGCCCAATACGGCAGCGGACTGCCAACGGCGACGAGCAACGCCCGTTTCCCCCGTGCGCAGAAACCTGGCACGACGTCCATCGCCACAGGGGCAATGGACGACCCATCTAACTGGCAAGGCTTCTGCAACCTGAGTGACGACCAGATCAAAGCGCTCGCCAAAGCAATCGTGAAAGAAAATAAATCCCGCTTCCAAATCCTCTCGCGGACGGAACGCGACTACTCCGGCGCGATCAATGCACCGACCAACCGCCTATTCCGCGGCTTAAGTAAAGCCGCCACCCCCTACCTCGGATTAGCGGAGT
>CAILOT010000127.1:0-4490 GCA_903835965.1 uncultured Opitutia bacterium | reverse complement strand
TCTCAGGTCCCAGGTCTCGGCCATCGGGAACCAGGTTCAGGTATTCTGGTACAGGTACGGGTGCGGGTCCCGAACCTAGCGCCCGAACCTGATAACCCGTACCCGAAACCTGGGGCCCGAGACCTGAGACCCGAAGATGCCTTCCACGTTTGCACTTTTGCACAGGCCGTAGGCCGATTTGCACTTTTGCACCTCGGACGGCTCGGAGAGCCGTCCCTACCTCCACGCATCCCTTGTCAACTAGTCAACTAACGTTGTATCGATCTGGCCCACCATCAAGGCCTCCTAATTTTATAACTTTCCTCCTCGAGTGCTGAACTGCCCGTCGGCGCTTTCAATAAATTCCGCTCAATATCATACTCCAAATTCATATCATTGGCCGTAGGGTTTGAATAATACGTAAAGGTCAGACCCGTATGAGAGAATTCAATCGGGCCCATGATTTTAGCATAATAAGCCGAAATGATTTTACCGCTCGACTCCGCCTGCGTCCTCGAACGGATAAAATACCCAATATTTCCAGACCTTTCGACCGTGCTTGCTTGGCTGTCGATCGTGAAATCGAACGTGCTCTGATAGCCACTCAGCGGGGCATGATGTGGTAACTTAAAAGCGCAGTTCGCCCAGAAAGTTTGGGCGCGAACCATGCCACACTGTTTTTCCGGAAACCGTACCCGCAATTGGGTCGTCCAATGTCCGAAATAACGAGCAAACTTATCGGCGGAGAAATCCGCAAAATAAGGATCCAGTCGTTTCTCGGCTAGGCTTGCGGGCGACTCATTCCAGCCGACCTGCTGGGGCGTGAGGCGTAACTCGATGTCCGCGATATGGCCATGTCCGTAAGGGGGCAGGGCGTCACCGATGGCGAAATCGTAACCCAGCCAGGTATCCGCTGGGAGGGTTTTATCGGCAAGATTCAAGCCGACCCGCTTCGCCCGTAGCGGAATCGGCGCGATGATCCGCGGCAGGGTGATCGTCCAGGCATCGGGTCCGGATGAATCCAGTGGGTTGTGCGCCGGGCTGGCATCGATGGAATAAAATCCTGCACAGGTGATCTGGATGCGGCTGAGCCCCATGGCTTCATCGGCTTTGAAACGGATGGCTCCATCGGGTGCGGTCGCTTGGTCGATGGTTTGCTGGCTGGAATAGCGTGGATCGTCTTTTCGGCTGAGGGTGATCCGGGCCGGGATCGCCGCGAGGGGAGTCTGCGTTTCGTCTTTGAGCTGCAGGGAGAAATTGCGTCCTTCGGCGATGAAGGGAAGGACCAAGAGAAAAATAAAATCACGCATCGGGTTCAGCGCAAATCACCTTGGGTGATCATCGAAAGGTAGAAGGGATGGACGAAGGGGAGCGCGACATTCTTGCAATCGCTATGCAACCAATGCCCGGCGGTCGCCGCTTGGGTATGTCCTGCCGTGGGCCAACGTCGGGAGGTCACGCGGCCTTCGGTCTCGAGATTAAAATTCGTGACCCCGGTCTGGCCGGTCCGGAAATTGCCCAGCTGAGGCATCGGCTCGGCCCCGGCGGCGTAAGAGAGCGAGGGGATGGCGCGAGCGAGGAGGTCATATTTTACGCGGGGGGCACCGGCGGTGAGGTCGCCGATAAACTTTTGCGTGGAGACCAATTGGGTGTTGAGGAACTTAGCGAAGAACGGATTAGGCAGCAGTTGTTCGGGTAGGAGTTGGGCGGCGATTTCGGGTGCGAGCTTTTCATAATAACCTCCGAGGCCGTTGGATTGGTTGCCCGGGACGTAATTGCCGCGCCATTGCGGATTAAACCCCCAGCCCGCTTGCGAACGTTCCATGGCGACGCTCGCGAGCGACCGCGCCCAGCCGACGCCTTTCAAGAGCTCCTGGGTTTTCCAGACCCCGTAGTCGATGCTCCGGCCCGCCCAAAGCGTCGAGAGGACGGAGGCGGTGGAAATTTCCGTTGGGCAGTTAGTGATATTCTCGCCAGAGGAATAATAATTCAGCGCTGAGGTCTTTTGTTTCACGAGCGAGAAGGCGTTACGCCAGCTCACGCCGGCTCGCCGATCAGGAGCGGTAAATGACTCGGCCCAGGCGGCCGCCGTGAGCCGTAGCGGATAGGGGCGCCAGGCTCCCTCCGTCATCATGGCCGTCTGCGTACTCGTGGAATCTTCTGGCGAGATGGCTTCAATGGGGACGGCGGCGTTGATCATGAAGTAACGCGCGGGCACAAGTTTGCCGGATTGAATGGCCTGGCAGGCGACCATGTTGCCTAAACTGTGGGCCGCTAAGATGGTCTTGCTGGGATCGATGAAGTATAACCGTGGGCCCAGCAGGTCGCCGGTTTGGAAAGCGTGATAGACCGCCTTATGGTAATCTAGGCCGGTATCGCCGTTCCAGGTCACGCCGACGAAGCGGGCATGGCTTCCGAGCGCATAGAGCCGTTTAAAAAACTCGGCCTGCCAACTCCGCGCTTTGGTGCCATCGACATTATATCCATGGACTAGGACGAACCAGCGATCGTTGCAGTCGCGGTCGGGTAGCCCTTCCGGAATCTTGCCCTCGGTCGGTCGGCCGAGGATCGGCGGCGCGACTGGGGTGCCGTCCATGTTTCGGGGCACTTGGGTCAGGTTAAGATGCCGATACATCGACTCGACGGGCCCGAGGGCCAACGGGAGCTGTAACTTGATTTCGACGACCCCGTCTTTTTCGATGATCAATTCCAAAGGCTCCTGGGTGGACTTGCGCCCTTCGACGAGTATGACGCCGTAACCGCGTTCCGTCAGCGTGGTGAGGAACGTGGTCGGAATCGGGATGAGATTATCATCGGCGGAGGGCGCGAGCGTCTCGGCGGCTTTCAGGTCTTGGTTTCCGGTTGGACCGAAAACTTTCAAATCAGGATCGCGATGGATTTCACCGACGACCGAAGGGCTGAGCGAAGTCAGGACAAACTGTACGGCCGCATCGCTTTGCCTGATCTGATAATGGTACCCGGCGTCTGGCCGATAGACGCGGAGCAGATTCGCGATATTAAGATTAACTGGGAAGAAATCGACCAAGTCGCGTAGCCCGTTGATACCGGGTTGGGCCGCATTATGCTTAGTCGCGGATGGCTCGGGAAGATCCGTTGTCTCGTCATATTCTTCGGCATCGGTATCATCATTGACCCAATAACGGAATTTCTTCCCGCGCGGCGGGAACTCGCCTCGCTCGCTCCGCCCGTCCCGGTCGTAATCTATTTCTAGCCCGGCCTCCATGAGCCCGAAGCCGTAGAGATTATAACTACGCGTATCGTCTTCGATGGGCGTCAGCGTGAGGGTGAGCGAGGTGCGGCAATCCGCGGCGGTGAGTGTAAGGGCGAGCGTGGCGGTCTTATATTCGGGCGTGACCGCTTGTGGGCTGACCCAGCGATGCAGGCACCGTCCGCCGGCGTTCTTGATTTCGATGGCATATTGGTGAGGCAGGCCGCTCGCTCCGGTCAGGCCCGCTTGTCGCCAGATGAGCAAGTAGGACCCCGGTTTAGGCTCCAAGATTTCTTTAATAGCCATGACGTGATTATTTTTTTTTGGGGCATACGGGTAGCAGAGCGATCCTGTCACCCAAGGGTTGATGTAATCATCATCGCCGCTGCTACCGGAACTGGTGCTGCCGAAGGCGATTGAAATGCCGGATGCGACGGCGCCGGACGATGGCTTGACTGGCTGGGACGACTGAAATCCGACGGTCTGGGCCGGAGCCGCCGTGCGGGTGATGCTTGCCGGATCGAGGGCGTTGGTGGGATCGGTGCCGCGCATGATCTCAACAAAATCGGAGAGCCCATCGCCATCGGTATCCGCCCGATGCGGATCGGTCCCGGCATGGATTTCCTCTGCTAAAGTGAGACCATCGCCATCCTCGTCGGCTAAGCCATCCGTGGGGTCGAAGGGATTAAGGCCTAGGCGTAACTCTTCGGCGTCGGAGAGCCCGTCGCCATCGGAATCGATTTCACCGTTAAAGGCTAATGAGATTGGCGGGGGTGTTGCAGTGGAGCCGCCGGCAAGGGCGACGATGGCGATGAGACTGAGAGTGAAGGCGAGGAAACTGAAGAGGCGAAGATTTTTCACCCCACCCAGCATAATTTATCGGCGGCGATAACAATGCCAAGAAGCTGAGGTTCATTGCCTGAGGAGAAGAGGATGGGAGAGAGTAGGGACAGCACCAAGTGCTGTCCTATGTGCAAACGTGCAAATCGGCCTGCGGCCTGTGCAAAAGTGCAAAAGTGACAGACAAGTTTCGGGTGGCAGGTGGCGGCTTCGGGAAAATTTCCTGTGACTGACCCTGTGTCTGCCCCAAGGAATCGAAACCTGACCCTGCCCCTGTCCCTGTCCCTTGTCTTTAAGGGTAGGGTCAGCACTGCGTGCTGCACTAAGTGCAAAGGTGCAAATCGGCCTGAGGCCTGTGCAAAAGTGCAAAAGTGGATGTAAACTTCGGGTGGCGGGTTCGGGAAATTTCCTGCGGCTGTTCCTGTGTCTGCCCCAAGGAATC
>CAILOT010000126.1:0-4304 GCA_903835965.1 uncultured Opitutia bacterium | reverse complement strand
CGGCTTTGTCGGCGGATGGATACCTTTCTTTGAGGCCTGCCAGCCAGGCTTGTTTGCCGGATGAGTTCGCGGGTTGAGACATCAGCGTCAGCACCCAGGGGTGGATGATCTTTTCGGCCGGAGAAAGTTTTTCCAGCGCAGCGGCATCCGTTCCGTCGGACACCGTCCACGGCGGACCATCGGAGTAAGCATAGCCCAGCAAGAGGGGGTCGTTGGCGCGAGGCTTGACGAATTCATCGGCATTCGCTTCGGCGGCGAGGCGGAAGTCTTCACTGAAAATATCAGTCGGCCTCCTCTTCATCGCCTGCAAGAGCTGTGGGCGTGACATATTCCAGCCCCAGGGTGTCCGCAGGTCTAGTTCGACGACATAGAAAGCCTTGCTGGCGGAGCGTAGGCTGGCCGAAAGGGAATTATGAAAACCAAACGTATTAAACCCCCAGGTTTCAAAATTGCGCGAAACGTTCGCGGCCCATTTCTTGGCCGCTTCGCTGCCTTCGTTGATCTGGCCATTGGGCAGGATGAGGTCCGGGCCGTATTGCGTGCGGACAAAGCTCTGGTTGTTCGGTGATTGCCAGTAGAGAGACTCGACATGATTGGCGCCGACCGAGAGGAAATGTTTTCCATCGGGTGCTTTGAACCACCAGACTTCCCCGTCTTTATCGATGCTGACATAGCCGGCAGCGGCTTCTCCGCTGAGGCTCCAAGTCAGCGTTACCAAGCCTACGATTGTCTGTAGGATGGTTTTACGTAAAAGTTTTAGTGCGGTGGCCAAAGATTTTTAGAAATCGGTTCGGCTAGGAGTTCCGCCTTCGGCCTGCAGTTCGATCCAATCGAGCTCAGTGGCATCGCCCGCGGTCGGAGGAGAGATGCGAAGGTGGATAAGTCGTCCTTTGGATGGAATCAAAACTTTGACTTCTTGTAAGTCCGGCCCAGCCGGCCAAGCGAATTTGACGGTGTTCGCGGGGATGAAATCTTTGTCCTCTTGCGTGCGCCAGGCTATGGAGGCTTCACCCCCTTGGGCAGAGCGGGTGCGGGCCGTGAAAGTGACGGCGCCGTTGAGGCTTAGTCCCGAGAGGGCGAGGAAAACTCGGGCTTTAGGGGTCGCCTTTGGGTCGGCTACCAATTTCGAGACATCACCTTTTTTCTCCAAGGTGCCATTGCGGCAGATCCATTCCGCATTTTTTACGGGCGGAGCGGTGCGAAGGATGAGGTCATGCTCGGCGTAGAGATCTTCATGATGCTCATCGAATGACGTGGGCAGGCCTGGGGGCAGCAGGGTGTCGCTCCAGGCTTTAAGGGCTTTGTTCAGGCGTGCGACGACTTCCGGCTGTTGGGCGAAAAGGTTTCGATTAATATTTTCGCCGTCAGGTTGGGAAATGTCGAAGAGCAGCTGCACGCGGTCGCCAAGGCGAATGAGTTTCCAAGGGAATTCTTGCACGGCGGCTTGCGAGCCCCATCGCCAGAAGAGCCGTTCATGGGGTGCGTCCGGATTCTTGCCTAAGAGGTAAGGAAGCAGATTAGTACCATCGAGAACGGGGTCTTTGGGCAGACCGGCGAGTGCGACCGCCGTGGCTGCGACGTCGAGGTTGATCACCGGCTTATCGTAGACCATGCCGGCGGGGATTTTGCTCGGCCAAGCGGCGAGGAAGGGTGTCCGAATACCTCCTTCGGCGAGCATACCTTTTTGTCCGACCATCGGGACATTGATCGAGCCATTCCAGACTGCGCCCAGTGGCGCGCCATTGTCCCCGATGAAGAAGATGAGGGTGTTCTCTTCTTGGTTCATCGCTTTAAGTTTGGCGCGAAGCTGGCCGAGGCCTTCGTCCATGGCGGCGATCATCGATAGCGCTTGGCGGCGTTCCTTGGGCAGGTTGGCGGGCGTCTTGGAGAACCATGGCTCAGGCGATTCAAGCGGAACATGTGGGGCGTACCAAGCGAGGTAGAGAAAGAAAGGCTGGTCGGGCTTGGCGGTGCGTCGATCGAGGAACGATAGGGCGGCTTCGGTCTGCACGACGACGCGGAAGCGGCTATCCGCCACGAGATGCGGGGCGTCGGCGAAAGGTTTTCCCTGCAGGTCGTGCGAGGCGAAGAATTGGCGGAGTTCGCCGCGGAAGTATTCGTCAAAGCCTTGGCCGTGCGGCATGTGCTCTTTCATGAGGCGCACGGCTTTCTCGCCTTTTTTACCACCGCTATCGAGGTGCCATTTGCCGACCTGCCCCGTGACGTAGCCCGCGGATTTGAGGCGTTCGGCGATGGTCACTTCCGCCAAGGGCAGCGGTCCTTTGCCGTTATCTTCGACGCCGAACTTCTGTTGATAGCGTCCGGTCATCACGCCCGCCCGCGACGGGACGCATTGGGGCGCGCTGACATAACCGCGATTAAAGCGTACACCATCCTTGGCGAGCTGATCGAGGTTCGGCGTGCGGATGTCCTTGTCCACGCCTTGGGCACCAAGGTCGGCCCAACCGTGGTCATCGCTGTAAATAAGAATGATATTTGGCTGACGTTCGGCGGCGAAGGTCAGGCTCGCGCAGGCGAGCAAAAGGAGCAGGGATCGCACGGTAAGGTTTAGAATTCCCAGCGGCGGGACTTGGCACCTGCGGCTTTGAGCTCGACCCAGTCGATCTCCGCGGCCTCGGTGGCATGGGGGAGGTAGAGGCGCATCAGCGTAGCTGGTTCCTTGCGGGGAAGGTCGACGGTGATTTCCTGCCAATCACCCGCCTTGGCGGAGTAGGGGAACGCAACGATTCCGGTCTCTTTGCCGCCAGTGGTCGGGACGAGGTCGATATGCCCTTCGCCGCCGGTGGCGGTGCGGATGCGGAAGGTAACCTTGGCGGGTCCGGTGAGGTTAGCGCCGACGCCGAGGAAAGGAGAGGGGCCCTTTCCTTTAGCGGTGACTATCCCGTCCTTGACCGTGGCGTCGCAGTTACGGTTCTTCCAGCCCATCAGCGGGTCTTTCGGCGTGGCGGCGACTTTGCCGTAGGCGGGATTGAGTTTAGGGAGGACGGCTTCGGTGTCCTTGAGGAAGTCGGTGATGAGTCCGTTCAGTTCGGCGGTGAGTTCGGGCTTCTCCTTGGCGAGGTTTTGTTTTTCGCCGAGGTCGTTCTTCAGGTCGTACAGCTCAAGCCGGTCGGAACCGTCTTCGTTGCGAGCGTAGAAACGGATGAGCTTCCAATCACCCTTACGAACATAAGTGCCAGGGTAGAGTCCGTCCATGTGTTCGGACTGATTTTCACTGCCGTGTGGGAAGTGGCAGAAGACGCGATCGCGCGGCGACGGGGCGCCCAAGAAAGCCTGGGATTGATCGTGGCCATCGAGTTTGATGTCGGCGTGCGGTTTAAGTCCGGTCATCGTCAGGAGCGTCGGGTAGAAGTCCGTGCTCTGAAAAAGTATATCGTTCGTGGTTTCTTTTTTAACCTTGCCGGGCCAGACGAGGATGAAGGGCTCACGGGTACCGCCCTCATAGAGGGATGCCTTGCCGCTACGGAGGGGAAGGTTACTGGTAGCTGGGATGTCGGCGTAGCCCTCGGGGTCGGTTTTCTTGGGTGGATAGGCGTAGCCGCCGTTGTCCGAGTAGAAGACGATGATGGTATTGTCGGCGATACCAGCGTCGTCGACGGCCTGCAGGATGCGACCGACGCCGTCGTCGAGGGATTTCACCATCGCGGCGTAAAGGGCATTATGCTGCGGGTTCTTCGGATCGGCCTTGGCCTTGAAGTGTTCGATATAATCCGCGCGGGCGTTCCAAGGGGAGTGGACCGAGAAAGCCCAATAGTTGACGTAGAATGGCTTGTCCTTGTGGGCGGTGATATACTTGGCGGCTTCCTTAGACATTCGATCTTCGATGTGCATGCCGACATCATCGGTAATCGTTGGGTCCTTGATGAACTTCCATGGGGCGAGGTAGCCGCCGCCGGGTCCGGCAGCGTTCGGCGTATGCGGGAAATCGAAATCGAAGCCCTGATCTTGGGGTTCGTAGTGGTCGGCCGGTTTGAGGTTATGGCCGAGGTGCCATTTACCGAAGTGGGCGGTCGCGTAGCCGGCTTCCTTGAGGGCTTCGGCGAGGGTGAAGTATTCGGTCTTCAGGCGAGAGACGCTGTTGGCGACGAGCACGCGAGATTTAGGGCCATCTTTGACGAGTTCCTTGGTCAGGTAGATCGGATTGATGTGGCAGACTGGTGCGGTGATGCCAGTGCGCGCGGGGTATTGGCCGACCATGATACTTGAGCGCGTCGGGGAGCAGAGCGGGCTGGCGGCGTAGGCTTGGGTAAAGCGTGCCCCACGTTGGGAGAGACGATCGATGT
>CAILOT010000125.1:0-4719 GCA_903835965.1 uncultured Opitutia bacterium | reverse complement strand
GTGAGGCTCTTCCCCGTACTCTAGTTTCAAGTGCAAGTTACAACCTAAAGCATTCGCGAAGCCCTGGAAAAACTCCCGCACTAACGCGATATTGAAATCCTTCACCATGTAATTGGTGATCTCAACTTGGTAGACCATCATCGGACGGTTGCTCAGGTCGATGACGCAACGAGCCAGAGTCTCATCCATCGGCAAGATGAAAAAGCCGTAACGCCGGATACCAGCCTTGTCGCCCAAGGCTTCCTTGATGGCTTGGCCTAGCACGATGCCCACGTCCTCAACGGTGTGGTGATAATCGACGTCCGTATCTCCGTCGGCCTTCAACTTTAGGTCAATCAGAGCATGCCGAGAAAACAGCGTGAGCATGTGGTCAAAGAAAGCCACTCCCGTGCTGATCTCTGACGTACCTTGCCCATCGAGATTCACCGTCAGGTTGATCTTGGTTTCTGCCGTATCACGGCGGATGGTGGCCTGTCGAACTCCTGCGCTCATCAGCAAGAAATCCCCTTTGTAGGCCTGATTGTCAACCTCACCCTTCCATCCAGGCCGCCACCGCCGCCAAGAAGGCATCTGTTTCCTGCTCCGTGCCCACAGAGATACGCAAAGATTTCTCCGTGAGACGGTGGCCGGGGAATCGCCGGACGAGGATCTTGCGGGCACGGAGGAACTCAAAGCAATGCGCGGAAGTCTCCACCGACGACGCGCGCGTCGAGGAAACAGGCGAGGCCAGGACAAAGTTTCCGGAGGCAGGGTTCACCTGCCAGCCCATCTTTCGCAACCCATCCACCAAACGACCGCGCGTGGCCCGCACCTGGCCGACAGTCACGCTCAGCCACTCGCGGTCATCCAGCGCGGCCGCGGCGGCCACCTGGGCAAGTCGGTCGACATTATAACTATCGCGGATGCGGTGCAATAAATCGGCCACGGGGCCGGGACACAAAGCATAGCCGACTCGCAAGCCCGCCAGGGCGTGCGCCTTGGACATTGTCCGCGTGACAACGACATTCGGGAGCTCGCGCGCCAAAGCGACGCAATCATCCGACGCAAAAGAAGCATAAGCCTCATCCACCACCAGCAGTCCGGAGAACTGCTGCGCGATTTCTCGGACGACGCAGGGCGAGAAGGCCACGCCCAACGGGGCGTTGGGATTAGTCAGGAAGAAGACGCTAGCGCCGCAACGTGCGACGGCGGCAGGATCAAGACTCAGATCATCAGCAATCGGAACCCGGACGACCTCAGCCGCCTGAGCCGCCGCGAGCACGGGATAGAGCGAGTAGCTTGGATCCATCATTCCGATAGGCCGACCCGGACCAGCATATGTCCGTATAATTAGGTTAAGAATATCGTCGGAACCGTTACCCGCTACAATGCGAGCGGGGTCAAAGGAGTGAAAACGCCCAGCCGCTTCGCGCAAAGGGGCAGAGTCCGGCGAAGGATATAGACGCAGGCCAGCACCTTCATTTACCAATGCGACCCGAATCGCCTCCAAGGCCCGAGAGCTGGGCGGATACGGATTTTCGTTGGTGTTGAGTTTAATCCACCCCCCGCCCTGCGGCTGTTCGCCAGGAACATAAGCACGCATGGCCGCCACATGCGGATTAGGAAGCGGTGAAGACAGTGACATTAGCGAAGTTTCAATTTGGCGGCGGCAAAATCCTGCAACAACGTGCGGGTCTTGGCGGCATCGGCGCAGGTAACCTTGGCCGCAAGCTCGCGCAGTTCGGTCGCATCGGAATGCCGAAGCACAAAACGGACTTCCGGCAAAGCGGCTGGCGTCATGCTCAGCTCGTGCACGCCGAGACCAACGAGCAGAGGCGCCCAAAGCGGGTCGCCACCGAGCTCGCCGCAGACGGCCACGGGGATGCCGCGATCCTGGGCGGCCCCGAAGATGGCGATGAGCGTGCGGACGACGGCCGGATGGCACGGATCATAGAGCGAGGCCACGCGCTGGTTGCCGCGATCCACCGCGAGTAGGTATTGCACGAGGTCGTTCGTACCGACGCTAAAGAAGTCGGACTCGGCGGCGAGCTCGGCCGCGACCGCAGCGGCGGACGGAATCTCAATCATCGCACCCAGGCGGATCGGAGACGCCGGCCAGACACCTTCGCGGGCGAGTTCGGCTTCGACGTCGCGGAAGATTTCCTTAGCGCGTCGCAGTTCCTCGACGCCGGAGATCATCGGGAACATGACCTGCACCGGGCCGAGGACCGCAGCGCGAATAATCGCCCGGAGTTGCGGCCGGAATACGTCCGGACGCTCCAGGCAAAGACGCACCGCCCGATAACCCATGAAAGGGTTGGCCTCATCCGCCAGATCGCCGAGGCGCTTATCTCCGCCCAGATCAAGCGTGCGAAAAGTCACCGGGAGACCCTTGGCCTGCTGGACAACTTCAGCATATTCAAGATATTGCACTTCCTCGCTGGGCCAGGAATCGAGTCGCAGGTAAAGGTTTTCCGTGCGATAAAGACCGACGCCGCGGGCGCAATAACCCAACGCATCTTCCATCTCCGCGGGATCTCCGATGTTCGCGAGCAGCATGAAAGCCGTTCCGTCCGACGTAAGATCGGGCAGCGCCACTTCGCGCAATACGCGGTCCCGCCGATTACGGATGGCCTGCTCTTTGCCGCGATAACCGTCGATCGTCTCCGGCGTAGGATTGAGCACGATGAGGCCAGATTCACCATCGACCAGGATGACATCCCCCTCTTGGACCGCCTCCATCAGACCTTTCACGCCGACGACGGCCGGAATGTCCAATGACCGCGCCATAATCGCAGAATGGCTGGTGCGTCCGCCTTCTTCGGTGACAAAAGCAGAAACCCCATCGTCGTGCAGACCCGCAGTATCCGAAGGCGTCAGATCGCGGGCGACGACGACATGGAGCTTGGCCGCCTCGCCTGCCCGCTCCGGCTGCGTCCCTAAGAGTTGCTCCAAGACGCGTCCGGTGACGTCACGAATATCGGCCGCCCGCTCGCGCAGGAAGTCGTCGTCCATCTTCTCGAAGATTTCGATGTAACGCTGGGCGACTTCTTGAAAACAAAACTCGACGTTAAAACCGGTCTGCTTGACCTCGCGCGTGACATCATCGATCAAAGCGACGTCTTCGAGGACGAGTAAATGAGCGTCAAAAATCGAAGCCTCGGATTCGTTAAGCTTGAGCGCAACGTCATCACGTAATTTACTAATCTCCCTTCGCGTGGCCCCCAGGGCGGATTCCAGTCGACGGATTTCGGCCTCAGGATCGCTTACCTTCTGACAAGCCACGATGGCCATCCCCTTCATCAATAGATACACAGGACCTCTCGCCACGCCCGGGGCGGCAGCGGTGCCTTGTAAGCGTTGTTCTGGCCTGTTGTTTTCGGCCTTCATCTAGGGGTCAATTGATGCTCCCGGAAGGAAGACGCAAGGCAGGATTATCGACCTTAAGCTTCGTTGACCGTAGGCTCGTCCGAAGGGGTAACGATATCAGGCATAACCAGGGAGGGAATGCTCATATCTGGCATCTCCGCTCCCAGCGACACTTCAAAGTCCTGCGCATTATCTGCAAAAACAATCAGGGGCATTTCGTTTTCTTCCACGGCCGGTTCTTCCATGCTGGCGGCTTCGACGTAAAAGAGCAAACCGCTGTACTCGGCCGGAATCGTCACCCGCAGCTCGACAAAAACCAACGCAAGGAGACACAGGTGCGCAAAAGAACGTCCAGACCTCTGGGCAAACCCCTGCAGCCAAAGCATGGCGGTCATAAAGGAACTGTCTTCGCGACGACGCAATACGCTCAACTGTGCTTGGTGCAAACGCAGGCGGGAACGGAAACGCTGCTGCATCGCGGGCGAGGATTTGATCGCATCGCGCAAACGGACGATTTGAACCTGCGAAGCGGTGCCTTCAAGATAGCCAGCAACTAAAGATTCAAATTCGGAGTTACTCATACTCTGAACTCCTCTCCCATAAGTTCCCGTAAGGCTTCGCGGGCGCGATTAATCCGGCTTTTTACTGTGCCAATCGAAAGACCAAGATCTTCGGCGATCTCTTCGTAAGACATATTGCGCACGTTACGCATGGTAAGGATACGAGCGTGTTCCGGCTTCAATTGTTCCATGCATTCGGCAACTTTATTGACGAATTCGTTGGTCTGCGCCTCATGCCCCGGCCCCTGCGCACCATCAGAAAGTATGTCATGAAGGGTGGCGCCTGGATCATCACCCAGATCGGCGTCAAGGGACATGGACTGATCCCGCTTTCGCCGACGCCAATACCAATAGCGATTTCGGGCTAAATTCGTACCGATTTGATGAATCCAGGTCGAAAAAGTGGCTGTCCCACGAAAAGACGCCAACACGCGGTGGGCCCGGATAAAGGTGTCCTGGGTGATTTCCTCGGCGTCCTGACGGTTCCTTAGCAAGGAAAAGACCTTAGCAAAAATTCGACCCTGATACCTCAGCACCAACTCGTTATAAGCCATCAAATCCCCCTGACGGGCCTTATCGAGTGCAGATTGATCAGCTTCGGTCTCCATACATTAAGGGTTAATTAAGGATAGGGGGTGAGGGGTATCTGACAATCATGCTGACATCCCTGCAGATTTCAACAGCAGTCTTATACCTATTTCCCCGCTCCCAGGAACCATGTTTACCTCTTCAAAGAAAGCCCCTCCCCTGCAATGGGTTAACTGCCTAAACGGCACCATCGGCCAAGCCAATGACCTCCCCCTGCTTCTAC
>CAILOT010000124.1:0-6002 GCA_903835965.1 uncultured Opitutia bacterium | reverse complement strand
GGGTCGGTCAGGTTCGTAGGCGAAAGTCTCGTCTCGGACGTCGACATGACCTTTGAGCGGGGGGCATTCGGCAGCGTCAGGTTTATCCGTCCAAGACGGTGCAGTGTCGAGGAGGCGGAAGTAACGTTCGGCTCCGGCCATGGCCAAGGTGGCTTCGGATAGCTGAGTCCCGATGATGGTGATTGGGGCGAAGAAAAGTTCGGCAAGGAAGAAGAATGTCACCAGATCGCCGACGCCGGTACCCGTTCCTGAAAGCGCCGCCCAGCCACCTACGCCCACGAGTGCTGCGAGGAAGGCTTGGGCGTTTAGCTCCAATAATGGCAGGTAAAGCGCGCTGAGGCTGGCCGTCTTGACCACGTGCCCGGCAAGGGTTTGCACCAGGCGGGTGAAGATGCCAGCATTGGTGTCTTCGCGGGCAAAGCCTTGCGTGACGCGAATGCCTTGCACGGTTTCGGCCAAAGCGGAAGTGACCCGCGAAAAACTCTCTTGTTGCACCCGCGAGGCGTGCAGGATCTTACCGCGGAAAAAGCCGTGGACGAGCAAGAGGCACGGCACGAGCGCGAGGAGTACCAGGAAAAGCTGGGGGTTCACCCAGAGCATCAGGGCGGCAGCGCAAGTCATCTGGCCCAAAGAGACGACAGTGATGAAAAAGTTATTTTGAATCCCGTTCCGCATCGCTTCGATGTCGGAAATCATGCGGCTGATCAGGCTGCCATGGCGGCGCGCATGGAAGAAGGCGAGTGGTTGGGTTAGCAGTTGCTGCATCAGTTTATCGCGGAGGTCGCGAAGGACGGCTTCGCCAATCTGGTGTGCGAGACGGATGCGCCAATACAGGGCGACTTCACCTAACAGTACCGCAGCTGCGAAGATGATCAACCAGCGGAAAGTTTCGGCGGTATCGCCCGCCGTTACCGGGCCTTTGATGATATGGGCGACAATCCAAGCGAGCGTCGGCAGGGCGATGGCACGGAAGGCGCAAAGCCAAAGCAAGGCATTACGCTGGCGGCGGTGGGGAGCGGTAAACGATAGGAGGCGACCAATCGTCGACCAGCGCAAGGGAAGCCGGTCGGGTTCTTCCTCGTCGGCGCGGGTGCGTTTGACTGCGATCTCCAGACGCTCTTTACTCATGCGGTTTCGCCCTCCGATTGGATTAATATCGCCCGGCGATAGTGCCCGTCTTGTTCCATCAGTTCGGCGTGGGTGCCCGTCTGGATGAGGCGGCCGTGGTCGAGGACAAGGATGAGGTCAGCCCGTCGAAGCGTGCTCAGACGATGGGCGACGATGAAGGTAGTGCGGCCTTCCATGGCCGATTCCATGGCCTCCATGATTTCCTTTTCGGTTTCGGGATCGATGGCCGAGGTCGGATCATCCAAGAGAAGGACCGTGGGTTCGAGCAGTAAGGCGCGGGCGATTGCGAGTCTTTGGCGTTGTCCGCCCGAGAGATTGACTCCGCCTTCGCCCAGGTGCGTTTCATAACCTTCCGGTAGGGCGATGATGAAGGCATGCGCGCCCGCGATACGTGCTGCGCGTTCGATTCGTTCCTGACTGGCGTCAGGATGTCCGAAAGCGATATTGGCGGCGATGGTGTTGGAGAAGAGAAAGTTTTCTTGAAAAACCATGCCTACTTGGCGGCGTAATTCGGCCAGGGGGAGGGTGCGGACATCATGCCCGTCCAAAGTCACGGAGCCGGTGCGTGGGTCGTAGAACCGAGGGATAAGTGAAAGCAGCGCTGATTTTCCGGCTCCCGTGGCTCCCGCGATGGCGATTCGTTGTCCAGGCTGGGCGACGAAATTAATATCCCGCAGGACTGTGTTGTTGTCCTTGAATTCAAAGGTCACATTTTCAAAGCAGATCTTGCCGAGAAAACGGCCCGGGGAACGAGCTCCCGGTGGCGAGGCGACGCCCGGGTCGGTATCAAGGATTTCAAAAATCCGTTTGGCACCTGCCAATGAAACTTGAGCGTTGTCGACCACCGCCGCCAGCGTCGTAACTTGTGCGGAAAATAACTGGAGGAGGCCGGCGAACGCCACCAGGCCTGTTCCTAGGGAGATCTCACCCCGGGAGACCATCCATCCGCCATAGCCGATGAGGATGGCCATCGAGAGGCGATTGAGGCCGTCGATGGTTGGCCAGAACAGGGCGACCTCGCCGAATACTTTACGCTTTTGGATGCGGATGGCTTGGGTCCAACCTTTGAACCGTTCCATGATACGTGGCTCCAAGGAGAAGCCTTTCACGACTTGTATCCCTTGGACGTTTTCGGAAAACCCCAAGACCATACGGTCCATCAGGTCGCGATTCTCTTCATAAGCCGGCCGGACCTTGTTAGAAAACCTGATCGCAAACCAAGCTTGGAAGGGCAGGACCGTGAGGCAAGCCAGGGTCAGGCGCCAGTCGGTCCGGAACATGTAAATTGAGCAGGCGATTAATGTGACCGCGATGATGGCCAGCTGCAGTAAGACGCCTTCGATGAAAATCCGCACCGCATGCGCATCGGAGGTGACTCGGTTGATGATCGAGCCGCTGGCGTTGGAATCAAAGAACCGGAAACTTAACTGTTGGAGCTTAGCGAAGACTTGGGCCCGGAGATTGAAGACGATGCGGCCGTGCAAGAAGCGTACCGAGATGAGGCCGAAGATGAAAGCTAGGGTGGCACGGAGGAGGGCGGCGACAAGGATGCCGCCGGCCAGCCACCAGACGACCGAGGTCTCGGCGGTGTCTTGCGGAACAAAGAAGGGTAGTTTGGGTGCGGCGACGGCGGGGTCGGCGCAGTGACGAAGAAAATCGATGGCGATACCTGCCAAGGCGAAGACTCCGACCGTCAGAAAGACCAAGACTAGCTGCAGACCGAGCAGTTGCAGGCAATCGGCACGGTAGGACCAAGCGATACTGAGAAGCCGTCGCAGGGTTTGATCGCGACCTTCAGTTACTGGGTGATCGGCGTTGGCGGACATGCGTCGACATTCGCCTCGCCTTGGGGCGATGGCGAACGGCTCGTCAGCGTATCATCGTGCCTTCGTGGGACGATTTCTTGCGGAACTCGGCGCGGATGGCGGCGGTGAGCGGGCCGGGTTTACCCGTACCGATTACGCGGGCATCGACTTCGACTACGGGAATCACTTCGGCAGCGGTGCCGGTGAGGAAGACTTCATCCGCATTCCAGACGTCGTAGCGCGTTACATTCGTTTCAACTACGGGAATCTTGAGCGTCGCGGCGATTTCGAGTGCGACTTGGCGGGTGATACCGACCAAGGCACCCGAGTGAGGGGCGGGCGTGATCAGCTTGCCCTTGTGAATCAAGAAGACGTTATCACCGGTACACTCGGCGACGTAACCCTGCTCGTTGAGCATGAGGCATTCGTGGAAGCCGTGTTGCTGGGCTTCGATCTTCGCCAGAATATTATTCAGGTAATTCAAAGATTTGATGGCGGGCGGAAGCGCGGCTGGGCTGATCCGGCGCGTGGCGGCGGTGATGATCCGCATGCCCGTCGTGTAGAACTCTTCCGGGTACAGCTTGATGGTATCCGCGATGCAGATGATGGATGGCTTGGGGCAATTCTTTGGGGAAAGACCCAGGTCGCCGACGCCGCGTGAGACCACGAGGCGGATGTACCCGTCCGTCAGGTTATTGCGGCGGCAGGATTCGCAGACGATGTCCGAGATCTCTTTACGCGTCCATGGCATCTGGAGACAGATGGCCTTGGCTGACATCTCGAGACGCTCAAGGTGTTCTTCGAGTCGGAAGACGCAGCCTTGATAAAGCCGGATGCCCTCGAAGATGCCGTCGCCGTAAAGAAAGCCGTGGTCAAAGACCGAGACCTTGGCGTCAGCCTTAGGATAGAATTTTCCGTCGATGTAGACGTCCATGGGTGTGAAAAAGCCAACCTTGGCGGGTTACCTCAGGTTTTTCCAGCAGAAAGCCCGCCAAGGCCCAATCTGGCCGATATTAGGCCACCCTAAGGGTTAGGCGGAATTTCCCCGAGTCTTCGGGGGCGATCAAGGGTGCGACTTGCGTCGAGATAGGGGCGCCGAGAATTTGGCCGACTGAACGCGACATGGCGGAGGACTGGCTGAGCAAGGCATCGCCCGTCTTCTCTGGCAAAAGCGAAAGTTGAGCCGAGCCGTCATCGGCTTGCCGAAGTTGGTAATGCGCGATGCCTTCCATTCCTGAAAATGCTTGATCGATTTGCCGAGTGGTCACGAGGTCGCCGGCTGAATTTTTCAGGGCGTCACGTACGCGGCCGTGAATCTGGATGCCGCCGTCAATCTGTTCGGCGTAATCGCCGATTTCATAGCGGATAAGAGGAAGATACGGATTGGAAAGGGTGGTTGCCAGAAGTTGGCCGACTCTGGCGCGATCGAGGTCGACGATTTCCAGTTGTGCGGTTTCGGTGCTCACCGTCATGGATCCATTCTTCTGCTCAATGAGTAGATGTCCGGTTTCGCTGGATCCATAGAGATTAATGATGGGTACGCCGAAGACGCGCTGCATGATGCGGCGGTGGACGAAACTGGTGTGTTCGTAGCTGGTGAGGATGAATCGCAGGGAAGGGAAGCGCAGGCCGTTTTGTTCGCAGTAAAGGGCGAACCTCGCCCCGTGGACGGGATCCACGTCAAGGAAGGTGGGTGCCCACTGCAGGGTTTCTTCGGCCATCTGTCGCATCTTATCCTCGGCGAGGGTGAAGGGGATGCGGGACTGATTTACAAAAAGCGTGGAGCCGGAGGTGCGTTGTTCGACGTTAAGCCAGCGGGCAAAGCAGCTGACACCGCTGCACCCAGGGGTGGTGAATACGGCCCGCTTGGCGCTGGGGTTATTCTCTAAAATCGAAGCGATAAAGGGGTTTAACCGAAGCGCGCGGAGTTCTTGTTCGGCCCACCAGGCCTTGCCGAAGATCACCCGAACGCTTGCCCCAGATGTCCCGGAAGTGCTTTCTTCCTCAATGCTTCCGGAGGCCAGTAACGTCTTGAGATCAAAGTCCGGGCGCAAGAAGCCATCGGGTGAGTTTTCCCGCAGGTCTTTCTTGGAAAGACGGGGAAGGTCGACCAGCCGCAGGTCAGGCTGCGCAAGGGCTGCTTGCCAGGCCGATGTCCGATAGAAGGGGGTGGCGTTCGCTTGCGTTCGGACGCACTCGGGTAACTTACCTCCTTGTGTGGTAATTTCCTGGGGAGTCAGAACGGAGGGCATTAACATGCGGATGGCTTCACCTTGGCGGGTTTAGGCTCGGAAGCAAAACCGCAGGGGATTTTGACGAAATTAATTTCTGCCCGTCGGACGGCATCCTTGGCCATTAAACGGAGGCAAATAACCATAAAATAGTTATTATGAGCGGGGTGAAGTGATGAGGGTTGAAGGCTGTCCTTGGCCTCCCTATTTAACCGCATGCGATTACCCCGTCGTTCGTTCCTGCAGAAAGCCGCTGTTGCCGCCGTCGGCTTCACGATCATTCCCCGCCATGTCCTTGGCCGGGGCTTTATTCCGCCAAGCGAGACCTTGAACCACGTCATCGTCGGTTGTGGCGGTATCTCCAAGATGCATTCCGAGCCGCGCATGACCGGAGCCAATCGCATCATCGCCGTCTGTGACGTGGATGCGTTGCATATGAAAGACAAATATGACCGCATCCAGAAAGCGGGCGGCGGTACGCCGATGATGGCGAAAGATTTCCGCGAAGTGATCCACCTGCCCGATGTCGACGTGGTGCACGTCTGCACGCCACCGCATTGGCACGGGGTGATCGCCGCCGCCGCCGCCCGACGCGGTAAGGCAGTTTGGTCGGAGAAGCCTTTGACTCGTACCATCGGCGAAGGCCTGGCTTTGAGTAGGGTCGTCAAGCAGACGGGCGTGCCCTTCCGTGTGAATACGTGGTTCCGCTTAAATCGCACGAATTATTATGGCATCGGTCCGGCTCGGGAAATCAAACGCGTGGTGGCCAGCGGAGTGTTGGGCGGCCCCTTGACGGTGCGGTTGGCTCCGGTGGGTGGAAGCGCTTGGAAGGTGAATC
>CAILOT010000123.1:0-11288 GCA_903835965.1 uncultured Opitutia bacterium | reverse complement strand
CCCCGATGCGCCGATAGCCGAGTTCCCGCAGGCGTTCGACCGCCAGCAACATGCCGCCCATCACGTTGCCGCCGGCCGTATGCAGGGAAGGAGTCTTCATCGCATAGCCGAAGGTCACCGCCGAAAAAGAGGCGAAGTCGATCTCCGCGCAGGCCAGTCGCTTGCTCATCGGAGAGACGATCAGCCCCTCGATGCCACGAGCCTTCAGGATTCGGACCAGCTTACGCGGCGTAAGGCCTTCGCGCCCCAACCAGAACTCCTCCACCGCGAAGCCATGGGAAGCAGCTTGCGACCGAATATCCTCAAGCGAGACATACTGATAAGATGGCCCGAGCAGACCATCCTGCGGATAATACTCCCGGACGACGGCGATCGTCGAGCTGCCCGGCGACTTCAGCAAACGCATCGCCTGGGCCAGACGAGGATCCAGACGATATCCGGTCTGCCGGACAGCCGACAGCACCTTAGCCCTGACCGCCGAAGATGTCCGGGGGTCGTTGCGCAACACCCGCGAGACGGTCATGGCCGAGACGCCGGCGGCCTCCGCCACCCCCCGCATCGTGATTCGGACTTCGGACATCATGTTACAGTAACACGAATCCCATGGAATTAAACATCGAACTACGCCAAGCCGGGGTAAAATGGAGCCAGCCCATGAAGACCACCCTCCCCTTTCTCGTCGCGTTGCTGATCGCGCCGCTATTTGCGCTCGATCAGCCGACGCTCGACCTCTCCCTTGAGCCGCCGTTGCTCAACACCAACCCTGGCCCGGAATACGACGCGGCGAATCGACCCGGCAACATGATCATCGGCCTCGATCGCACGCCGAAGGGACGTCTCTGGGCCGCTTGGATCGGCAACGGCGATAGCGCTAACGGCTTCCTGATGCTGGCTTCCTCCGATAACGGGGGGAAGAGCTGGTCCAAGCCGCGTCTGGTCATCGACCCGACCGACCTGCCGGGTAAACCGAACCGACGCACGCTCGTCGGCAATCTCTGGACGGACCCGCAGGGCCGCCTCTGGTGCTTCTTCGACCAGAGCCTAGGCTTCTTCGACGGACGCGCAGGCGACTGGGTCACGCGCTGCGATAACCCCGATGACGCGAACCCGACGTGGTCCGCGCCGGTGCGCATCGCCGACGGTTGCACGCTCAACAAACCGACGGTCCTCGCCAACGGCGATTGGCTCCTGCCTGTCTCGCTCTGGACTCGCAATCAGATCAACCCCTGGAATCGCGACTTCCCGGACGTGGCGACTTTCCGCGACCACCACCGCGACCTCGACGCGATCCGCATGGCCAACGTCTACGCGTCAACGGACCAAGGCAAGACCTGGACCCGACGCGGCGGCGTGACCTTCCCTGGCACCGATTTCGATGAGCACATGATGGTCGAACGTAAGGACGGTTCCCTCTGGATGTTGGCGCGCGCCGGTAAAGGAATCAGCGCAAGTACCTCGAACGATGGCGGCCGCACCTGGACCACGCCGACGGATTCACCGATCAAGAACCCCAAGGCCCGCTTCTTCCTTCGGAGGCTGACTTCTGGCAACCTATTGCTGGTGAAGAACGGCCCCATCGACGTCGCCCTGCCCCGCCGCTCCAGCCTCAGCGCCTTCCTCTCGAAAGATGACGGCAAGACCTGGGGCCCAGGCCTGCTCCTCGATGACCGCGCCTCGGTCTCCTATCCCGACGGCTTCCAAGCGCCCGACGGCACGATCCACATTCTCTACGATTGGAACCGCCACACCGATGCCGAGATCCTGCTCACGAAGTTCACCGAGGAGGACATCGCCCAGCAGAACAAGGTCACCCGAAGCCTCGTCGACAAAGCCCTCAAGACGCCCCACCCCGAGATCGGCGGGAGCTCGATCAAACCCAGCGCCAAGTGGACCGCCCAAGGCCTCGAGGATGCCAAGCAGGACCGTAAAAGCATGCCTTACGACGGGTTCACGCCCAACCGCATGGTCTGCGATACCACCCTGCGCCTGCTACCCGACAAATCTTGGATTCTGTTCATGCTCGCCGGCGGCGACACCGAACCTTCACCCCTCAACTACACGGGAGTCACCCGCAGCACCGACGAAGGAAAGACGTGGACGCCGCTGGCGGCTTTCGACGTCGGCTTCCCACGCGAAGGTAAGACCATCGGCCAGGGCCCGACCGAAGTCGTCATCCGAGACGGCCGCGCGACGCTCTTCTTTTCGACGCACTCCAAGCACTGGGCCAACGACTGGCGCTCCTGGTATCTGACCAGCGACGATTCGTTCAAAACCTGGAGCAAGCCCGTCGAACTGCCTGGCCGCCTCAAGGAACGCACCTTCATCCGCCCGTCAATCACTACGCGAGACGGCCGTATTCTGATGCCCTTCCAGCATTACATCGGTCCTGATTCCGAAAAAGACAAGGCCCCGCTCGATCGCGCCTTCACCAACCCACGTCTCGGCGTGCTGATGAGCGCCGACGGCGGCAAGAACTGGAGCGAGCACGGCAATGTCCGGCTCACGCCCAACGACCAATACTTCGGCTGGGCCGAACCGACGATCTGCGAACGCGCCGACGGAGCCATCGTGATGTTCATCCGCGCCGACAGGCTCGGAGGTGTGCTTTACCAAGCTGTCTCCAAGGATGGCGGCCGCACGTGGCCGGAGTTCGCGACGGTCACCGATATCCCTAACCCGGGCAGCAAGGCTTCTCTTTTTTCGCTCAGCGGTGACGCGGTCGCGTTGCTTCACAATCCGAATCCGAAAGCCCGACGCCCCCTCGCCCTCTGGATCAGCTTCGACGACGGTAAGACCTGGCCCTACCAGCGCGTGCTCGTCGAAGAAGCCGGCCCCGACCCCAAGTATCCCGGTAAACTGATGAAGGGATCGCTCAACTATCCAGATGGTTTCGTCAGCGAAGACAAGCAGTGGCTGCACTTCGCCTTCGACGACGCCCGCCACCGCGCCGTACATTATAGCGCTAAGCTCCCCCCTCTCTCGAAATGAAACTACTTACCCTCCTCTGCCTCGCAGCCTTGCTCGCCGGCTGCTCCACCTCGAAGCAGGAGATCATGCCTTCTTCCGCACTTATTCCTGCCGGCTGGGACGCCAAAGTTGAAGGCGATAAGGTGATGGCTGGCCTCATCAAGACGACTGCCCCCGAAGTTAAAGGCGCCCACGACGCACACTTGGCCATCGTCGGCGACCGGGCTTTTGTGATTTCAGAGGTCAACGAGCGTCAGCCCAGCGAAAACGCCAGCTGGAGTTTCATTTATTCGTCCGTCTCCATCATCGACCTTCGCACCCGACAGGTTCTCGACGTGTTGACGGTCGCACGCTCCGAACAGGCTTTCGCCAACGAAACCTTACCGGTCGGTAGCTGCTTCGTTCCGCGCATCAAACAAGTCGGCCCGCAGACGCTCCGTTGCTGGTTCGCCAGCGAGCAACCCGGCAAACGCCAATCGCAAACTTATTTCCGCGATCTGAATCTGAGCACGTTGACGTTTGAGAAAGAGATTCACCGCATGAAGCTGCAGACGAGCGATGGCACGTTCGACCTGCAGCCGAAATACCTCTATGCCGACGCTGCGAAGCAAGGCTTCAAACGCAAGCCAGTCGATGCCGGTCTTTACCTTTTCGATAACTTCAAGGAATTCGACGGGCAGACCTACATCGCCATCAACAACTACCTCGGCGCTCAGGAGGCTCTCTGCACATTGAACATCGACGCCGACACCCTGACGGTCGTCGGCCACTTCAACGGCCCCGGTGAGCCCGCACTGACCGAGCCCGCCGTCAACCGCCTCCCCGACGGCACCTGGCTCGCAATCTCGCGCAAAGAAAACGGCGACCGCAACTACTGGTTCTCCGAAAGCAAGGATGGCAAAACTTGGACGACCGGCGGCGAGAAAGATTTCGTGAAGAACGGCGCCGCCTCCAAGCCGACCTTCGATAAGTTCCACGGAGTTTACTACCTTGGCTGGCAGGAACGCACGACGATTGAGAAAGTCGGCCGAAGCGTCTTCAATATCGATGTCTCCAACGACGGAAAGCACTGGGAGCGCAAATACCGCTTCGAGACCACGAAGTCCTTTCAATACCCCACCTTTGTCGAGGATCAGGGTGTAATCTGGTTTTGCGTGACCCAGGGCGATACGGACTCCAGCCGCAAGGAACGCATCATGTTCGGTCGGCTAGAATAGTCATAAGGCCTCAAATAGGCTTTTTGCTAGAAACTCCTCGCAACTATTTGGGTCGCTGGGTGTATTAATAGTACCCCTATGCGATCCCTCGCCCCCCTCCTCATCGCCGCGTCGGTCGCCGCCGTGCCGGTATCCTTCGACAAGCAGACTGTGACCAAAGACTTCGTCGCCGAAGGCTGTGCCGTTGCCGACTTTAACCATGACGGCATCCCGGATGTCGCCGCCGGTCGCTTCATCTGGATCGGTCCCGACTTCAAGCAGAAGATTGCCTATACGCCGGAACGGAACAACCCCACCGGCCCCAACAAGACGCCTTACACGCCCGACACCGGCTACTCCGACTACTTCATCCAGTTCGCCTACGACTTCAATGGAGATGGCTGGCAGGATATCTTGGTCTACGGTCTGCCGGGCGACCCTGCCTACGTCTTCGAGAACCCTCAGGCCAAAGGCGGCGATTGGACCCGTCATAACATCTTCGATGTGGCTGATGGCGAGTCGCCCGACCTCGTCGACATCAACGGCGACGGCAAGCCGGAGCTACTCTGCCACTCCAGTGACCTCGTGAAGCCCACCAAGGCCAAGGGCGGCAAGTCCGGCGGGCAGTTCGGGTACGTCGAGATCGACTGGAAGAACCCCTTCGCGAAAGGCCGCTTCCGCCCGATCACGCCCAAGACGCCAGAGAATGACATCAAGATCTTCAAGTACACCCACGGCTACGGCGCCGGCGACGTCAACGGCGACGGCCGCGTCGACATCCTCGAGAAGGACGGCTGGTATAAACAGCCAGCCGATACCTCCAAGGATTCCAACTGGAAGTTCCACCCGAACAACTTCGGTCAAGGCGGAGCCCAGATGTATGTCTACGACGTGAACAAGGACGGCCGCAACGACGTCATCACGAGCATCAAGGCCCACGGCTACGGGCTCTCTTGGTTCGAACAAAACAAGGATGGCTCCTTCGCCGAACACGTCATCCTCGGCAAGACCAAGGAAGAGAACGCCGCTGGCGCAGGCTTCAGCCAGATTCACGCCGTGCAGCTCGCCGATATCAATGGCGACGGTCTGCTCGACATCGTCACCGGTAAGCGCCGCTGGGCCCACGGTCCCGCCAAGGACGATGAGCCGATGGCCGATCCCGTCCTCTGCTGGTTCGAACTCAGCCGCGACGGCAAAGGCGGCGCGAGCTACACCAAGCACCTCATCGATGCCGACAGCGGCGTCGGCACCCAGTTCTTCACCGGCAAGGTGAACCAGGACAACAAGCCTGACATCGTGATTGGCAACAAGCACGGCGTGTTCGTCTTCACCCAGAAGTAAGCCGCCCCACATTCCCCATAATGGGGTCAGACCCTATTAATGGGGTCTGACCCCATTATTTTGCCTCTGATACTTATTTACCCCCAACCTTCCCTCACCCCATGCGCGCCCTGCTCTGCTTGCTACTCCCCCTGACCGTTTTCGCCGCTGACCGGCCTAATGTGCTCTGGTTTGTCGTCGACGACATGTCCGCGAACTTCGGGTGCTACGGAGAGCAGACCATCGCCACCCCGAATGTCGATCGGCTAGCAAAGGAAGGCGTCCGTTTCAGCCGCGCCTACGTCACGGCGCCAGTCTGCTCGCCGTGCCGTTCGGCCATGATCACCGGGATGTATCAGACGACCATCGGAGCCCAACATCACCGCAGCGGCCGCGGCGAACTTAAGATTCACCTCCCCGCCGAAATCACGCCGACTCCGAAGCTTTTCCAGCAGGGCGGTTACTTCACCTGCATCGGTAGCGGCCTGCCCGATCTCGACTTCCGTGGGCTTCCCTTCGGAGCCGCCAAGGGCAAGAAGGCCAAGGCCGGTGCGGCAAGTCGCCTCGGCAAGACCGACTACAATTTCGAATGGGATCCCAAAATCTACGACTCGCACGACTGGGCAGGCCGCAAGGCGGGACAGCCGTTCTTCATGCAAGTGCAGCTTCACGGCGGCAAACTCCGTGAAGGCTCTGATGCAGCCCGAGTCCAATTCCGCGAACGCGTCGTCCGTGAACTTGGCGCCGGCACCGACCCCAACAAGGTGACCCTACCGCCCTACTACCCGCGCGACCCAGTACTACTGCAAGACTGGGCCGACTACCTCGACGCAGCCCGACTGACGGACATGCATGTCGGACGCGTACTCGCCAGACTTGAGAAGGAAGGCCTGCTGGCGAACACGCTAATCGTCTTCATGACTGATCACGGCATCAGCCATGCCCGCGGCAAACAGTTCCTCTACGAAGAAGGCGCACACATCCCACTCGTCATCCGTGGACCAGGTATCCCTGCCGGAGTCGTTCGGCCCGACCTGGTCGAACAAATCGACCTCGCGACCCTCTCGCTCGCCGCCGCCAGCCTCGGTGTCCCCTCCTGGATGCAGGGCAAGGACATCCTCGCTCCTAACTACGCTAAGCGCGAGGAAGCCTTCGCTGCCCGCGACCGCTGCGACGAGACCACCGAGAAGATCCGCAGCCTCCGTACCGATAAGTTCATCTACATCCGCAACTTTCACCCGGAACGCCCTCACCTCCAGCCGTGCGCCTACAAGGACGGCAAGCAGATCGTCCAGCAGCTCCGTGAACTACACGCCGCGGGCAAACTATCGGAACTCACTGAGAAGCTGCTCTTCAGCCCCACCCGACCTCGCGAGGAGCTCTACGAACTCGCCGCTGACCGCTGGCAGGTTCGTAATCTCGCGGAAGACCCCGCCTACGCCGCGGTGCTAGCCGAGCACCGCCAACGCCTCGATGCCAAGATGATCGCAACCAAGGACCCAGGCCCCGAATCCTGGGCCATGTATGACAGCGACATGAAGCCCTATGTCGGCAAGGGCAACCCAGAGGTCGAACGCAATATCGCCCAGATGAAGAAGTGGGCCGCAGAAGGAAAATAACCGTATGCGGATTCTGCTCTGCCTTCTCCTCGCCCTGACGGCATCTGGCGCCGGCGTACCTGCACCGGTCGAGACCGACAAACGCGTGCAGTCCGACGGCAAGGGTTGGCGTCTCGAGAAAGCGGTCATCAAGGAAGCCAAGCTCCCTCGCGTGCTGCTGATTGGCGACTCGATCCTCAATGGCTACCAAGGCCAAGCGACCAAACTCCTCGCCGGAAAGGCCAACGTGGACCTCTGGGTCAACCCCTACAACCAGTCCGAACACGTCAACAAGCTCCTCGCTGAGGTCCTCACTAACGGCCCTTACGATGTCGTGGTCTTCAATATGGGACTCCACGGCTGGCAAGAAGGCCGCATCAAACCAGGCACTTTCGAGCCCCTGATGAAGGCTTACGTCGAAGTCCTTAAAACCAAACTCCCGAAAGCCAAACTTCTCTGGGCCAGCAGCACGCCGGTGACCGTCAAAGGCAAGCCGACCGAGATTAACCCGGAGATTAACCCGAACATCATCGAACAGAACCGCATGGCCGCGAAGGTCATGGCGGAGATGAATGTCCCCATCGTCGATTTCTACGGTCTACTCATCGCCAAGCGTGAACTCGCCCGTGGCGATATGTTCCACTGGACCGCCCCAGCCTACAACCTGATCGCCCAAGCGGCCGTCGACGCCATCCTCAAAGAGCTTTCCTCAAAATAAAATGCGACCCCTCCTCTGCCTGCTCCTCGCGCTGTCCGCGACCGCCGCCGATCGGCCCAACATAGTCGTGATCCTCGCCGATGACTACGGCTACGGCAGCGCCGGCTGCTACGGCGCCGACCCGAAACTCGTCCGCACACCTTCCATCGACCGACTGGCGACCGAAGGCCGCCGCTTCACCGACGGCAATACAACCTCCTCCGTCTGCTCTCCTACTCGCTACTCGCTGCTGACGGGCCGCTACTGCTGGCGCACGTCGCTCAACCACGAAGTCCTTGGCACGTTCTCCCCGCTCCACATCGAGACTAATCGCTTTAACCTGGCCTCATTGCTGAAGCAGAAAGGCTACCACACCGCCGCCGTGGGAAAATGGCACCTCGGCTACGGCAAGGAGAACGAAGACCCGAAGTGGCGTACGGAATATAAGGCGGAGCTCTCGCCCGGCCCCCTAGATATCGGCTTCGACTACCATTTTGGCGTCCCCAGCAACCACGGCGACCTCACCGGCGTCTTCGTCGAAAACCGCTTCGTCTACGGGCTCCGCTCCGGCCAGATTCCAGCTGGCATGAAACTCGCGGGCCCCGACGCCGACAGCGACGACTTCAAGGCGACATACGGCTCCGAAGACACGGAGAACGGCAAGAATTCCGGCCGCATCCTCGAGCTCGACGCCCCTCGCCGCAAAAATGAGCGCGTCATGAAAGTTCTGACCGATAAGGCTACGACCTGGCTTGAAGCCCAACCCAAGGACCAGCCCTTCTTCCTCTACTTCACTCCGGTCGCCGTCCACAACCCGGTGACCCCCGACAAGGAGCTCGCCGGCAAGAGCGCGGCTGGGCTTTACGGAGACTGGATTCATGAACTCGACAAGAGCGTCGGCCGCATCCTTGCCACGCTCGACAAGATGGGGGCGACGAAGGATACGCTGGTGCTCTTCACCAGCGATAATGGCGGCGTCTTCAAGCCCGAGAACGAACGCCTGCTACAAACGGCCGCCTTCAAGGCAGGACTCAAGGTCAACGCCGGCATCCGCGGCGGCAAGCACGACGTCTGGGAGGGCGGCTTCAAGGTGCCCTTCATCGCCCGCTGGCCCGGCAAGGTAGCCGCCGGCTCCACCGCCAAGCAAATGGTCAGCGTCGTCGATATTCTGGCGACAGCTGCCGAGATCGTCGGCACATCACTCCCGGCAAAGGAAGCGGGCGCCGAAGATAGCCGTAGCTTCCTCGACGTGCTCACGGGCTCGGCTGACGCCAAAGGCCGCGAGGACATGATCGTCCACAGCTCCGACGGCGTCTTCGCCCTTCGCAAGGGCCGCTGGAAATGGATCGAAGGCGTGCCCGTCGACGAGATCAAGGATGGCGTCCGCAAGGCCCATAAGGATCAATTCCGATCTCAGCTCTATGATACCGTCGCCGATCCCGCCGAGACAAAGGACATCTCAGCGGAGCACCCCGAAGTCGTCGCCGAACTGAAGGATCTCCTCCGTCGCTACCGCGATGGCGGCTTCAGCCGCGAACTGCCTGCGACCGACGTCAAGCCGACCCACCTGCGCATCGCCAAACTCGCACCGTCCGCTGGCGCCGCCGCGCTCGACGAACCGTTGGCGAAACTCCCAGGTAAACCCTGGGTCGCTTCCGCCGGCGAATGGTCTGCCCGCGACGGCGGCGTCTTCGCCAAGCCGAAGAGCGGCTCGGAAAAAGCCGCTGGACTCCGCGCACCGCTAGCCTTCGGCGACGGCACCTTCGACTGCGAACTAAACCTCCAGGGTGCCAATCGCGTCTCGCTTCGCTTCGGCGCCGGCGACGCCGGCTTCCGCCTCGTGGTTTCGCGCACGACGGCGATCCTCACCAAAAACCCGAACAAGGGCGAACCTGCCACAGCCACCGAAGACATCGCTAAGAAGAACCTCAAGCTCGCGGCTGGTGAATGGTATCCGGTCCGATTGACGTTCAAGGGCGACGAGGTAACGGCTCAAGTCAACGACCAGACCTTCAAGGGTAAGCACCCGAGCCTGGGCAAGGACAAGACCTCCCTCGATTTCCTGGTCTTCGGCGACAGCGCCGGCTTCCGTAACGTCCGCGTGGCCAAGTAAAACGATGCGCTCCCTACTCTGCCTAATTTTCCTCTCCGCCACGCTGATTGCCGAATCGGCAGATGACCGCAAGGTAGTGCTGGGACTGGTCGACACCTGCGCGCCAGCCCCGAAGATCTATGACGCCGAAGGCTTTAAGGCTGACGGCCAGGTGCATGCGATTTTCTACGACACGCTTCCTTGGAACGGCAAACCAACCCGTGCGTTCGCCTGGATCGGTTTGCCTGCCAAACGCGAAGGCAAGATCCCAGGCATCGTCCTCGTCCACGGCGGTGGCGGCACGGCCTACAAGGAATGGGTCCAGAAATGGAACGCTCAGGGCTTCGCGGCCATCAGCATCGCCGTCGAAGGCCAGACCGACGTCGATGAGAAGAAGGAAGTTAAGGGCCGACCCGTCTGGGCCCGCCACGCCTTCTCCGGTCCTGCCCGTGACGGCACCTTTGCTGATACGAAACTGCCATTGAAGGAGCAATGGATGTACCATGCATTGGCGGACACGATGTTGGCGAACTCACTCCTACGCTCCATGCCCGAAGTCGACGCCACCAAGGTCGGCGTGATGGGCATTTCCTGGGGCGGTGTGATCACGAGTACGATTATCGGACTCGATGAACGTTTCGCGTTCGGAATACCAACCTATGGCTGCGGTCATCTCTTCGACGCCGAGAACCACTGGGGTGTAGCCCTGCATGACAACGAAGGTTATAAACAAGTCTGGGACGGCATGAACTACGCCGACCGCGTGAAGATGCCGGTGCTTTGGCTCTCATGGCCGCAGGACAGCCACTTCCCTCTCGGCTGCCAAGCCGAGAATTACCGCAAGGCTCCTGGACCGCGCATGGTCTCGCTCATCACGAAGATGGGCCACAGCCACCCCGCCGGATGGAACCCGCCCGACAGCTACGCCTTCGCGAAGAGCGTGGTCGAGACCGGCATGCCTTGGGGCAAGTCGACTGCAGCCGCCACCAAGAATGGCTTCGCTCTCGCGACCTTCGCCTCCAAGAAGCCGATCGACCGAGCGGTACTCATCTCGACGACCGACAAAGGCTTCACCGGCACGCGCAAATGGGTCGAGACGCCAGCCAACCTCGAACTCTTCAACGGCACAGTGGCCTCAACCTCCGCCCCCTTATCTCCGGGCACGACGGCTTGGTATATCAACGTTTACTCCGACAAACTGACTCTTTCCTCCGACTACCAAGAAATCAAATGATCCGCGCCCTCCTCTGCCTTCTCCTCGCTACCCATGCGCTTACCGCCGCCGATAAGCCGACTGGACGTTCTTTCCTGATGCTTGGCGGCCTGACGCAGATCGTCGACGCCACGGGTAACGTCACTTGGAAATACCCTGCCGTCACCCGCGATGGGTATATCCTGCCCAACGGCAACCTTCTCCT